>NZ_JBITDA010000011.1:0-238865 GCF_044453765.1 Streptomyces sp. NPDC051636
TTTGGCACGCTGTTGAGTTCTCAAGGAACGGTCGCTTCCTTCGTACTCACCCGAGAGACTCTCTCGCGGCTTTCCTCCGGGCTTCCCTTCGGTGTCTCCAACTCTATCAGTGTTTTTCCATCTCCCTGACCACCCTCCCGCAGGCATGCGGAAAGTGATCCCGAGATAGGATGATCTGACAAGTTGGGTGCTGCTGAGCAAGGACGCTCGATCGCGTCGCTCGGCCTCAAGCAGGGTTACGACTGTACACGGAGCCGTGAAGACGGTGCAAATGGCTGGGGCTTGTGGTCTAGACCTCTACCCGGTAACTTCCATGCGGAACCGTCACTTCCCATGACATACGCTGCTGTCAGTGTGCCGTCCGGGACAGGCAGTGACGGCCCACTTGATCTCCACCCCTGGGAGGCTTCCCATGACCACCGTGACGTCCCCTGTTGCCGGACGCGCCATCGGACTGGCAGCCGTGCCGGATCCGGTCTTCTCCGGGGCCATGGTCGGCCCGGGCACCGCTATCGACCCCGTGCGGGAGCCTTCCGAGGCCGTCTCGCCCGTTGACGGCGTCATTGTCTCGCTGCATCCGCATGCCTTCGTCGTCGTCGACGAGCAGGGGCACGGTGTGCTCACCCACCTCGGTATCGACACTGTGCAGCTCAACGGTGAAGGCTTCGAGTTGCTGGTGAACAAGGGCGACACGGTGACGCGTGGGCAGGCCGTCGTGCGCTGGAACCCGGCCGCTGTGGAGGCCGCCGGCAAGTCCGCGGTGTGCCCCGTGGTGGCGCTGGAGGCCACGGCCGGGTCCCTCTCCGACCTCCGTGACGACGGCGATGTGAAGGCCGGCGACAGTCTCTTCCTCTGGAAATGACGCCGGTGCCGTCGTACCGACGGTGAACAGAACAACCATCGCGGCGGCGGGGCCCGCCGCACTATCGGAGACGGATGAGATGGACACAACGCTGCGAGGCGTCGGCGTGAGCCACGGTGTGGCGATCGGCGAGGTTCGGCACATGGGAACTGCGGTGCTGGAGCCGCCTGCCAAGCAGATCCCGACGGAGGAGGCGGAGCGCGAACAGGGGCGTGCCCGCCAGGCCGTGGAGGCTGTGGCTGCCGATCTGATGGCGCGTGGCAATCTGGCGGGCGGAGAGGCCCAGGCGGTACTCGAGGCGCAGGCCATGATGGCCCAGGACCCCGAGCTGATGGCGGATGTGGAACGGCGCATCGCCGTCGGCAGCACGGCGGAGCGTGCCGTCTACGACGCGTTCGCCGCGTACCGCGAGCTGCTGGCCGGCGCTGGTGAGTACCTCGCCGGACGCGTGGCCGATCTCGACGACGTGCGGAATCGTATCGTCGCCCGATTGCTGGGGGTGCCCATGCCGGGTGTCCCGGACAGCGACGAGCCGTACGTGCTGGTCGCCCGTGACCTGGCGCCGGCCGACACCGCGCTGCTGGATCCCACACTGGTCCTCGGTTTCGTCACCGAGGAGGGCGGCCCGACCAGTCACAGCGCGATCCTGGCGCGGGCGCTCGGTGTTCCGGCCGTGGTGGCGCTGCCGGGTGCCGGTGAGCTCGCAGAGGGGACGCTGATCGCCGTCGACGGCAGCACCGGCGACATCTTCGTGAACCCGACCGAGGAGAAGAAGGCGCAGCTCGAGGCCGCGGCCGCAGAGCGCAAGGCGGCGCTGGCCGCCTCGACCGGTCCGGGCGCCACCGCCGACGGGCACAAGGTTCCGCTGCTGGCCAATGTGGGCGGTCCGTCGGACGTTCCGGCCGCCGTCGAGGCCGGGGCGGAGGGTGTCGGTCTGTTCCGTACCGAGTTCCTGTTCCTCGATGACAGCAAGAACGCCCCGTCCGAGGAGAAGCAGGTCGAGGCCTACCGCCGGGTTCTCGAGGCCTTCCCCGAGGGCCGTGTCGTGGTGCGGGTCCTGGACGCGGGTGCCGACAAGCCACTGGACTTCCTGACTCCTGCGGACGAGCCGAACCCGGCGCTGGGCGTGCGGGGCCTGCGGACGCTCCTCGACCACCCGGAGATCCTGCGCACGCAGCTGACCGCGCTCGCGAAGGCCGCGGAGGGGCTGCCCGTCTACCTCGAGGTCATGGCCCCGATGGTGGCCGACCGTGCCGATGCCAAGGCGTTCGCCGACGCCTGCCGTGAGGCCGGACTCCGGGCGAAGTTCGGTGCGATGGTGGAGATCCCGTCGGCCGCACTGCGGGCGCGCTCGATTCTGCAGGAGGTCGAGTTCCTGTCGCTGGGGACCAATGACCTCGCGCAGTACACCTTCGCCGCGGACCGCCAGGTGGGTGCGGTCTCGCGCCTGCAGGATCCGTGGCAGCCCGCTCTGCTCGACCTGGTCGCGCTGTCCGCGGAGGCGGCCAAGGCCGAGGGCAAGAGCTGCGGCGTGTGCGGCGAGGCCGCGTCCGACCCGCTGCTGGCCTGTGTGCTGACGGGTCTGGGTGTCACCTCCCTGTCCATGGGTGCGGCGTCGATTCCTTATGTCCGGGCGACGCTGGCCAAGTACACGCTGGCGCAGTGCGAGCGTGCGGCGGCGGCCGCGCGGGCGACGGACAGCGCCGAGGAGGCGCGCAGCGCCGCCCGGGCGGTGCTGTCCGGCGAGTAGGCGGGGCCGGGCACGTCGTCGGCTGTTGTCAGGGGCGCTCCGCCTGCGGGTGGGGCGCCCCTGGTGCGTTCAGTGGCGGTGTTCCGAGGCCGTGCCCTCCTCTCCGAGGTCGGGGGCCACGCAGTAGTCGACGCCTGATTCCGGGGAGATGAGGTCGCCCGTTTCGATGTCGGTGCAGTAGGCGTCGAAGACTTCTCCCGCGGTGAGGGGCTGCAGGCCGTCCCCGCGCAGGCGCCAGCCGTAGATGCGGTCGGTCTTGCCCTGTGCGCTGGTGCGCATGACGAGTCCGCCGGGGCTGCGGGTGGCGAGGCCGACGGCGAGGACCGTGGTGAATTCGAGGACCTCGGCCTCGTCGAGATGGAGGGTGCCGTCGGTGTCCTCGTCGGCGTGGAGGACGGAGACGAGTGCTTCGGCTGTGCCCGAGACGCTGCAGACGAGATGTCGGTCGCCGGGTGGTGCGGTGTCGAGGATGCGGACGAGGAGGGCGGAGGCGCGGGCGAAGGCCGCGCGACCGATGTCCTCGCCGCAGGTGGGGCAGGGGCCGAGGCGGGCCAGCAAGGTGGTCGCGTATTCCCAGGTGGCCTGTCGGACGGCTTCGTCGATGAGGGCGGGTACCAGGTCGGTGAGGGCCTGGCCGTCGTAGGGAATCGTCGGGCCGGTGGCCGCGATTTCGGCCGTGAAGCGGCTGCGGCTCGACGGGCGGTCCGGGTCGAGACCGCTCTCCGCGCAGAATTCGGCGTACTCCTCCGGGTCGAAGAGGGCGACTGTGGTGTGGCTGCCCTGGGAGGCGCGGGTCCTGAGGAAGGCCTCGACCTGCTGGAGGTAGGTGGTGTGGTCGTCGAAGGTGAAGCTGCGGTAGCGCCGCATGGCGCGGAAGTCGTGCTCGTCGGTCAGCAAGCCGATGGTGCCGGCGATTTCGCGGCGCAGGACGCGTCGCGTGGTCTGGTGGTCGGTGTGCGCCATGTTTCCCCCTGTGCGCAGTCGATCAATGCTCACTCACAGTAACCGGCGGCACTGACAATCGGGCTGCGCACGGGACCAGTACGGCACCAGTGGGGGGATCGGGCCTGGTCAGGCTCGCTTGCGGGCCAGTTCCTCGTAGAAGCCGAGGAGGCCGAGGTTGTCGATGGAGCCCGGGTTGACGGCCTGCTCCAGGGGGGTGCCCTGCAGGAGTCGTTTGACCGGGACCTCGATGCGCTTTCCGGTGAGGGTGTGCGGGACTCCGGGTACCTCGATGATCTCGTCGGGGACGTGCCGCGGCGAGAGCTGCTCGCGGATGGCCTGCTTGACGCGGTTCCGGAGGGCCTCGTCGAGTACGGCTCCCGGTGCCAGGTGCACGAACAGGGGCATCCAGTAGCCGCCGTCGGGCTGCTCGATGCCGATGACGAGGGATTCCTTGATCTCCGGGAGGCGTTCGACGACCTCGTAGATGTCGGCCGAGCCCATGCGGACGCCCTGCCGGTTGAGCGTGGAGTCGGAGCGGCCGTGGATGACGACGGAGCCCCGTGAGGTGACGGTGATCCAGTCGCCGTGGCGCCAGACGCCGGGGTAGGTGTCGAAGTAGCTGTCGTGGTAGCGGCTGCCGTCGGGGTCGTTCCAGAAGTGGATCGGCATGGACGGCATGGGGTTGGTGACCACGAGCTCGCCCACCTCGTCGACGAGGGACTTCCCGGCCGGGTCCCAGGACTGCAGGTCGGTGCCCAGGCAGGGCGCCTGGAGTTCTCCGGTGTACACCGGGAGTGTCGGTACGGCGCCCGCGAAGCAGGAACACACGTCCGTGCCGCCGCTGACCGACGCGATCCACAGGTCCTCGCGGACCTCGTCGTGCAGCCAGCGGAAGCCGTCGGGGGGCAGGGGCGAGCCGGTGGTGGCCACGCACTGCACCCGGGAGAGGTCGAAGTCGCGGGAGGGGTGCACGCCCGCCTTCCGGCAGGCCATGACGTACGCGGCCGAGGTGCCGTACAGGGTGGCTCCGGTGCGTTCGGCGACCCGCCACTGGGCGCCCGTGTCCGGGTATCCGGGGCTGCCGTCGTACAGGACGACCGTCGTGCCGGTGAGGAGGCCGGAGACGAGGAAGTTCCACATCATCCAG
The DNA here is from genome assembly GCF_044453765.1 of Streptomyces sp. NPDC051636. Taxonomy (NCBI): domain Bacteria; kingdom Bacillati; phylum Actinomycetota; class Actinomycetes; order Kitasatosporales; family Streptomycetaceae; genus Streptomyces; species Streptomyces sp. NPDC051636. The sequence continues at coordinate 4,705 of NZ_JBITDA010000011.1, forward strand.
CCGGTCGAGGTGTACCAGAAGAAACGGTCCTCGGGGCCCAGGTCGCAGTGCAGGCCGAGCTGCTTGAGATGTTCGACCAGGATGCCGCCCTGGGACTGGACGATGGCCTTGGGCAGGCCGGTGGTGCCGGAGGAGTAGAGCACCCACAGGGGGTGGTCGAAGGGGACCTGCTCGAAGACCGGCTCCGCGTCGGCCGAGGTCAGAGCCGACCAGTCCAGGGCGCCTTCGGGTGCCTCGGTGCCGAGCAGGGGGATGTGGACGACGGCGCGCAGGGTGGGCAGGTCGCGGCGCAGCTCGGCGACGATCTCGCGGCGGTCGTGCTCCTTGCCGCCGTAGCGGTAGCCGTCGACGGCGAACAGGACGACGGGCTCGACCTGCTGGAAACGGTCGAGGACGCTGCGGGCGCCGAAGTCGGGCGCGCATGAGGTCCACACCGCGCCCACCGCGGCCGTGGCAAGGAGGGCGACGACAGCCTGCGGGATGTTCGGGAGGTAGCCGCTCACCCGGTCCCCCGGACGTACGCCGAGGTCGCGCAGTTCGGCGGCCAGGGAGCCGACCTGGCGGCGCAGCTCGGACCAGGTCACCGCGCGGGGCTCGTGGGTTTCGTCGACGCACAGGAGGGCGGGCTGGTCCGGGCGGTCCGCCGCGGCGCGCAGGGCCTGCTCGGCGTAGTTCAGCCTCGCCCCGGGGAACCATTCGGCGCCGGGCATCGAGCGGTCGCCCAGCACGCGCGCGCAGGGCGTGGAGAACCGTACGTCGAACCACTCCGTGACGGCTTTCCAGAACGTTTCCAGGTGGTCGACGGACCAGCGGTGCAGTGCGGGATAGCCGCCCTCGGACGGGGCGCCGTGGTGGTCGGCCGCCCAGGCCTGGAACTGGGTGATCCGGGCTCGGGCGATTCGGTCCGGATCCGGCTGCCAGAGCGGCTGGGGGTTCACGGTCGACATGGGGCGGCTCCCGGACTGTGCGCTTCGTGGGCGTCGGTCGCGCACGGGCTGGGTGTGCGCGTACGCGGCTGACACGGACGATGCCATGTGATCGACTTCTACACCAGGGCGCGCCCCACATAGTCCGTGTCGTGAAGATGTGGCCCCGGCACGGGTGAACGGCAGTTGAACGACACGCGCGCGCGGGGCGGTCAATGGCAGGGTGAGCAGCATGGACGGTCGTGACCTGGTGCGTTCGGTGAAGGTGGTGAGCTCGACGGGGGCGGTACAGGGGCTGCGCACCATACGGGCGGCGTGGCGCAGGAGGCGTACCGACGCCGTCGGGCTGCCGCCACGGGGTGCCGAGCGCGCGCGGGTGCCCGGTCCGGTGCGGGGTGCGGAGCCCGGGCCGGGGGGTGGTGTCGTCCGCTTCTGCCGGTCCGAGCTGCGGATCACGGTGGCGGTGAACGGGGCTGTCTTCTGGGGCTGGGACGGGGCCGGCCCGGAGCCGTCGTACGCGCTGGCGGGACGGTGTCCGGAGCCCGATCCGCGGGCGGTCCTGGAGCCGGACAAGGACGGCGGCTGGCGGGTCGTGGCGGAGCGGGTGACGGTCGGCGTCTCCCGGCACGGTGCGGTCGAGGTGTACACGCCCGGAGGGGTGATGCTGCGCCGGGACCTGCCGCCGCGGTGGTGGGAGCCGGTGGGCGGGGGCACGGCGCGCTGGATGCAGCGGTCGGAGGTGGCGGCCGACGCGCGCTTCTTCGGGCTGGGGGGCCGGGCGTCGGGCCCGCGGCTGCGTGACGGGACGTACCGGCTGTGGAACACCGATCCCGGCCGCGCCTTCACTCCGGGCGACGATCCGCTGTACGTCACCATGCCCGTCCAGTTGGTGGTGTCGGACGCGGCCACGCATCTGGTGTTCCACGACACGTCGTGGGACGGGACGGTGACCCTGCGGGAGGGCGAGGAGGGGGCCGGTTCCGGTCACGACCGTGCCGGGAGGTCCGAGCTGAGGGTGGATGGCGGCCCGTTGCGCTGCTGGGTCATGGTGGGCACCCCCACGCGAGTGCTGCACGCCTGGGCCTCGCTCAGCGGCGCGCCCGCGCTGCCGCCGGCGTGGGCGCTGGGGCACCATCACGCCCGCTGGGGTTTCGGCAGCGAGCAGGAGGTGCGGCGGATCGTCGCGGGCTACCAGGAGCGTGGTCTGCCTCTGGACGCCGTCCACCTGGACATCGACCACTACGACGCGCATCAGGTGTTCACGGTCGACCAGGAGCGCTTCCCGAAGCTGCCGGTGCTCGCGGAGGAGCTGCGCCGGGACGGGATCCGGCTGGTGTCGATCGTCGATCCGGCGGTGAAGGCGGCCACGGGCAATGCCGTGTACGACAGCGGGGCGGCCCTGGACGCCTTCGTGCGGGATGCTTCTGGGCGGACGGTGCGGGGCGTGGTGTGGGCCGGTGAGTCGGTCTATCCGGACTTCACGCACGCACGCGTGCGCAAGTGGTGGGGCGGGCTCTACGAGGAGCGCCTGGCGCAGGGCTTCGCCGGGTTCTGGCACGACATGAACGAGCCGACGTCGTTCAACGCCTTCGGCGAGTCCACCCTGCCGCGCTCGGCCCGGCACTGCTTGGAGGGTCGCGGCGGCGATCACCAGGAGGCGCACAACGTGTATGCCCTGTGCATGGCCAGGGCGGGCTACGAGGGGCTGCGCGAACTGGCGCCGCAGAATCGGCCGTTCCTCTTCTCGCGCTCGGGATGGGCCGGGATGCAGCGCTACGGGGGCACGTGGTCCGGGGATGTCGCCACCGGCTGGCCGGGCTTGCGTGCCTCCCTTTCGCTGGTGATGGGGCTCGGATTGTGCGGGGTGCCGTTTTCGGGGCCGGATGTGGGCGGGTTCGACGGGAACCCCTCGCCGGAGCTGTATCTGCGGTGGTTCCAACTCGGTGCGTATCTGCCGCTGTTCCGTACGCACGCGAGCCTGCGGGCGGGGCGGAGGGAGCCGTGGGAGTTCGGCGCGGAGGTGCTGGAGCACGCGCGCGTGGCGCTCGTGGAGCGCCGGCGTCTGCTGCCGTACTTCATGACGCTGGCGCACCTGGCCCGGCGTTCCGGCGCGCCCTATGTCCGGCCCTTGTGGTGGGGTGCGCCGGAGGACCGCGCGTTGCGGGACTGCGAGGACGCGTTCCTGCTGGGCGACTGCCTCCTGGTGGCGCCCGTGCTCGATCCGGGCGCGGACCGGCGTGTGGTGCAACTGCCACGGGGACGCTGGTACGACACGGTGACGGAGAAGGTGTACGAGGGACCGGGGCAGGTGCTCGTCGACGCGCCCCTGTCGCGGATCCCGGTGCTCGCGCGCGCGGGGGCCGTCCTACCCGTGCGGGGCGGCGACGGCGGGCTGGAGCTGGAGGTGTGGGCGCCCGTCCGGGGACGCACCGGTGCCGGGCTGGTCGTGCCGGACGCGGGCGACGGGTGGGACGAACCGGAGATCGAGCACTACGTCGCCCGCTGGCAGGGCCGGCGGCTGGTCGTTGTCCGGGAGCGGGAGGATGGCGCGAGCGAGCCGCCCTACCCGGTGCGCATACGGGGACTGGCGTGAGGCGGTCTCAGACGTAGCGGCCCTCGAACCACGCCCGCGCGGCCAGCGTGTGCAGCGGGAAGGCCAGCTCTTCCGGTCTGCGCAGCAGGTGCCAGCCCTCCGTCTCGTCCGTCGGGGCGGACTGCGGCAGTCCGTCGGCGGGGCGTTCCGGAAGGAGCCCGAAGAGCAGCAGGTGTCCGTCGGGCGAGCTCATGGCGTCGACGAGACGCACGTCGCGGGCAGCCGCGTCGATGCCCGTCTCCTCCTTGAGTTCGCGGACGACGGCTTGCTTCCAGTCCTCGCGGTCGTCGATGTAGCCGCCCGGCAGGGCCGTGCCCCCGCGCGCGGGGGATACGGTTCGGGTGATGACGACCAGGGCGGTGCCCTTGGTGTCGTACACGGGCTGGAGGGCGACCGCGACCGGCAGCGGATTGCGGTAGCCGACGGTCCCGCAGGACGGACAGGTGCGGGGCCAGCCGGAGACTCCCTCTCCGTAGGGCGCTCCGCAGCTCGAACAGTGAGAGTTCGGTACGGAGTTGGCGGTCAGGTGCTGAATTTCGGACACGCGCGGACTGTATCCGATCACAGGAGGGGCGTCTTCCGAAAGTGGGCGGACTCCGCATCGCAGGAGGACGGAGTGGTGGCCGGTGCCACCCCCGTCGGCCCCGGCCACCACTCCCGATACCACGACGCCGGACAGGGCTGTCCGGTTCTGCGGTACGGCCTGCCCATCTCCGGTTGCCCGTGGCACACTTCTGACGTCCCGTCAGATCCATAGTGGGGAGGGGCTTTGTCGCGCACTCGCACGCCTGCGGTCGCCGGCTGGTTCACCGGTGAAGGGGACGGCTTCCGGCTTCTCGGCACGCGCTGTTCGGCCTGCGCGTCGGTCTACTTCCCCCGCGAGGACGTCCACTGCCGTAATCCGGGGTGTCGGGGCGGCGACCTGGAGGAGGTCCCGCTGTCGCGGCGGGGGCGGATCTGGTCGTACACCGACAGCCGGTACCGGCCGCCGTCACCCTATGTGAGCGATCCGGAACTTCCGTGGGAACCCTGCGCGTTGATCGCTACAGAGCTGGAGTCCGAGCGGATCGTGGTGCTGGGACAGGCGGTGCCCGGGATCACCGTCGCCGATCTGTCGGTGGGCATGGAGGCGGAGGTCGTCCCGGGAGTGCTGTGTGCGGACGCGGACACGACCTGGACGATCTGGCACTGGCGGCCGACGGGGGTGACGGCGTGACGGCGGACGTGGCGGTGCTCGGCGTGGGCATGCACCCGTGGGGCAAGTGGGGGCGCGGCTTCGCCGAGTACGGGGCGGCGGCGGCCCGCGCGGCCCTCGCGGACGCGGAACTGGAGTGGCGCGACATCGATTCGGTGGTGGGCGCGGACACGGTGCGCGGCGGCTATCCGGGGTATGTCGCGGGCGCGACGTTCGCCAAGGCCCTGGGCTGGCAGGGCGCCCGGGTCACCAGCGTGTACGCGGCGTGCGCGTCCGGGGCACAGGCGGTCGCCGCGGCGCGGGCTCAGATCCTCGCCGGGCTCGCGGACACGGTGCTCGTGGTCGGAGCGGACGCGGCCCCCAAGGGCTTCTTCCGGCCCGGAGGCGGGGACCGGCCCGACGATCCGGACTGGCTGCGGTTCCGGCTGCTCGGGGCGACGAACCCGGCGTACTTCGGGCTGTACGCACGGCGCCGGATGGCGGTGCACGGGGACACCCCGCAGGACTTCGCGCTGGTCAAGGTAAAGAACGCGGCCCTGGGGGCCCTGAACCCGTACGCGCGTTACCGCAAGCGGGTCACCGCCGAGGAGGTCGCCGCCTCCGCGGTGGTCGCCGATCCGCTGCGGCTGCTCGACATCTGCGCGACCTCCGACGGCGGCGCAGCGCTGGTGCTGTCCGGCACGGACTTCGCGCACCGGCGCGGCGTGGCGGCCCCGGTGCGGATCCGGGCGGTGTCCACGGTGACGCCGCGCTACCCGAGTACCGTGCTGGACCTGCCGGACATCGCCACGGACTCGGCGGCGGCGGTGGAGCCACCGGAGGAGACGTTCCGGGCGTCGATCGCCCGAGCCGCCTACGAGGAGGCGGGCGTGGGCCCGGAGGACCTGTCCCTGGCCGAGGTGTACGACCTGTCCACCGCTTTGGAGCTGCAGTGGTACGAGGATCTGGGGCTGTGCGGCGAGGGAGAGGGCGCGAAGCTGCTGCGGGAGGGCGCGACGGCTTTGGGCGGCCGGATACCGGTGAACGCCAGTGGCGGGCTCGCCTCCTTCGGGGAGGCCGTTCCGGCTCAAGCGATCGCCCAGGTGTGCGAGCTGGTCTGGCAGTTGCGGGGCACCGCCGGTGATCGGCAGATCGCGGGAGCACGCGTGGGCATCACGGCCAACCAGGGACTGTTCGGGCACGGCTCCTCGGTGATCGCGGTGCGCTGAGGTGCGGCGCGCAGGAGCCGTGGTGACCGGGGCGGCGTGACAGGCGTGTCACAGGGTTCGCCTTACGCTCTGTGATCGTCCCGGAATGCTGCGTGAACGTCTCATGAACTGCGCCTGGGCGGGCGCGGGCGGCGCCACCATACAACCGTGCACTCCTGGACGGATACTCTCCGCTTCGCCTTCCAGCCGGTGGTCAACCTGAGGACCGGTGGGGTGGCCGCACTGGAGATACTCGCCCGCCCGGAGAGCGGCGACATCCTGGCCGAGGCCCGCCGCGACCCGGAGCTCGACGGCAGGCTGGTCGTGTCGGCCCTCAGGGCGGCGGTTCGCAAGGAGACGATGCTGCCGCTGCACATCAACGTGTTCGCGGCCACCCTCGCCGACCTGGGCGGCCTCACCCCCCTGCGCGACGCCGTGCGCGAGGCGGGCAGGATGCCGTGGGAGGTGACGCTCGACGTCGTTCCGCCCTTCGCACACGTGCCGCAGCAGGCGCTGCTGGAGGCGGTGGCGGCACTGCGCGGACAGGGCTTCCGGATCAGCGCGGACGGCATCGGGGACGGTGATGTGCCCCTGCGGCTGCTGACCGACCTCGCTCCCGACCTGCTGAAGCTCGACGCCTCGCTGCTGGCGCGGCCGGCCGCGGTGCGGGCGATGCGCACGCTGTGCGAGCAGCTCGGGGCCCTGCTGTCGGTCGAGGGCGTGGAGACCGAACTGCAGTGCGCGGCCGCGATGTCCGCCGGGGCACAGCTCGCGCAGGGCGAGCTGTTCGCGCCGCCGGCCCGGATCCCCATGGCGGACGTATACGTTCCGCCCCGCTCCCCGGCTCACGGAGCCGTGCCCCGGTCGGACCCGTCGGTGCGGGAGTTCGTGCGACCCGCCGCTCTGCTCCCGGTCACGGCGTCCGCCGGCCAGGTGCGGGCGCTGCTGACCTGCTCGCCGGACGTGTCCGGGGTGCTGCTCGTCGACCAGGCCGGAGTACCGGTCCGGTCGGTGCACCGCTCCCGCTTCCTGCTCACGATGTCGGGCCGCTACGGGCACGCCCTGTACGCCGACCGGCCCGCCGTCAAGCTGGGCGACCCACCGCGCACGGTCGGTGTCGACGCCACGGCCTGGGAGGTCCTGGACGTGGTGGCGGTCGGCGGGCGGGACCGTACCTCGGACGACGTGGCGGTCGTGGACCACTACGGGCGGTGCGTGGGCGTCGTACGGCTCGCGGACCTCGTACGGGCGCTGGCCGAGACCAGGGTCGAGGAGGCCGCCGGACTCAATCCGCTGACCCGGCTGCCCGGTTCGGACGCGATCACCGGGGAGGTGGACCGGCGGATCGCGGACGGGCGGGGGTTCGCGCTGAGCTGGCTGGACATCGACCACTTCAAACAGGTCAACGACAGTGCCGGATTCGCCGCGGGCGACGAGCTGATCCGGTCGGTGGGGCGGGCGCTGCAGCAGGCGGTGACCGGGCACGCGCGCGTGGGGCACATCGGCGGGGACGACTTCCTGGTGCTGGCGGACGAGGAGGGGCTTCAGCCGCTGGTCGCCGCCGTACTCGAAGCGCCCTGGTCGGCTGGCGGCCGACCGGTCACCCTGTCCCTGGCCACGGTCGTGTGCCCGCCGGGCAGCGTGAGCGACCACCGGCAGGCGGCCGCGTGTCTGGCGCCGCTGAAGAAGGCGGCGAAGTCGCTGAGCGGGGCGAGCTGGGTACTGGGGCGTGCGGGGCTTCCCGGCCTGGAGGTCCGGCGCGGCTCGGGAGCGACGCCCGCCCAGGCGGGGTACGCGGCCGCGGAACCACTGGGCTGAGGGGCCGTTCCCTGCCCGCCGCGACGCACCGGTTGAGCGGGCTCCGGGGAGGCCGGGGGCTGCCGAGTCACAAGCCGAGCGGTTCCCCGGCTCCCCGCTCCCGCCCGCGGTGCCCTCGGTATTCCGGCCGCCGCGCCCCGATTCGCAGCCCCGGCACGCAGCTGCCGGCTCCCGGCCACCGCGCCGGGCGGGCACAACAGGCGGCGAGCTCCGGGCCTCCTGCACGCCCTGGCACACCGGTTGAGCTGCCCGCAGAACCGAGTGCCCGCCAGGACACGGCCGTTGATCCCCCGGAAGGCCTTGTCACCGTTGGTGTCAGCAACCTTGACGCTCCCAGAGCACCGGTGAACACTTCCCGTATCGGTCGACATCGCCGTGCATTCTCGGCGTATTCAGGCACTGCGCCGCGCGGGCTCCTCCTGAGTCACGCCCCGTTCCCCCACAAGCGATTCGGCTGTCACGGCACGCTCGTCACCGACGCCGGGCGGGGCGCGGGTCATTCCCTGCCTTCGGCTGAAGTCGCCAAGGGAAACGTCCCTGCAGTCGGGGGCGGGGCCACCGGGCCTTTCCCTCCCCGGACCAGCGCCTAGGAGCCGCCATGAGCAACGGAGACATATTCGTCGGCGAGGTCATCGGCACCGCGATCCTGATCCTCTTCGGTGCCGGGGTGTGCGCCGCCGTCACCCTCAGGTACTCCAAGGCACGGGCCTCGGGTTGGGTGGTGATCGCGTTCGGCTGGGGATTCGGTGTGCTGGCGGGCGCGTACACCGCCGCCCCGCTCTCCGGCGGTCAACTCAATCCCGCGGTCACCATCGGCATCGCCGTCGACACCGGCAAGTGGGGCAAGGTCTGGCTCTACCTGCTGGGCCAGATCGTCGGCGCGATGCTCGGCGCTCTCCTGGCCTACCTGGTCTATCTCGCCCAGTTCCAGGCCAACGTCCGTACGGAAGGCACCACCGAGGGGACCGCCGACGAACCGGTGCCCACCCTCGGCATCTTCTCGACCATCCCGGAGATCCCTCATCCGGTCGCCAACCTGATCACGGAGATCATCGCGACGATCGCCCTCGTCCTGCCGATTCTCGCTTTCGGGCTGACCAGGGGGCTCGGCGAGTCCGGCACCACCGTGCTGATCGTCTCGCTGCTCGTCGTCGGCATCGGCCTCTCCCTGGGCGGGCCCACCGGCTATGCCATCAACCCCGCGCGCGACCTGGGCCCGCGCATCGTGCACACCTTCCTGCCGATCCCGAACAAGGGCACCTCCGACTGGGGTTACGCCTGGATCCCTGTCGTCGGCCCGCTGATCGGAGGGGCGCTCGCGGGCCTCATCTACAAAGCAGCCTTCTGACCCAGCGACCAAAGGGCAGCCATGACGGACAACGCCGAGAAGTACGTCGCCGCGATCGACCAGGGCACCACCTCGAGCCGCTGCATCATCTTCGACCACCGCGGCGCGATAGTCGCGGTCGACCAGCGTGAACACCGCCAGATCTTCCCGAAGCCGGGCTGGGTGGAGCACGACGCCACCGAGATCTGGTCCAAGGTCCAGGCGGTGGTCGCCGGGGCCGTCGCCAAGGCCGGGCTGCGGGCCGACCAGCTCAGCGCGCTCGGTATCACCAACCAACGCGAGACGACGGTCCTGTGGGACCGCGCCACCGGCAAGCCGGTGCACAACGCGATCGTCTGGCAGGACACCCGTACCGCGGCCCTGTGCCACGAACTGGGTGGCAGGGACGGGCAGGACCGCTTCCGCGAGCAGACCGGGTTACCGCTGGCAAGTTACTTCTCCGGTCCCAAGGCGGCCTGGCTGCTGGACACCGTGCCGGGGCTCAGGGACCGCGCCGAGCGTGGTGAGATCGCCTTCGGGACCATCGACTCCTGGCTGATCTGGAACCTCACCGGAGGCACGGACGGCGGGCGGCACGTCACCGACGTCACCAACGCCGGGCGCACCATGCTGATGAACCTTGAGACGCTCCAGTGGGACACGTCCATCCTCTCCGCGATGAGCGTGCCCGAAGCGGTCCTCCCCGAGATCAGGTCCTCCGCGGAGGTCTACGGAACGGCCGTCGGCCAACTCGCCGGCGTGCCGGTCGCATCCGCGCTCGGCGACCAGCAGGCGGCCGTGTTCGGACAGGCGTGCTACGACGTGGGATCGGCGAAGAACACCTACGGCACGGGCAGCTTCCTGCTCCTCAACACGGGCAACCGGCCGGTTGCCTCCAAGAGCGGGCTGCTGACGACCATGGGCTACAAGATCGGCGGTGAGGCACCGGTTTACTGCCTGGAGGGTTCGATCGCGATAACGGGCGCGCTGGTGCAGTGGTTCCGCGACCAGCTCGGCATCATCCGCACCGCCGACGAGATCGAGACGCTGGCAGCGAGCGTGGAGGACAACGGCGGCGCCTACATCGTGCCCGCGTTCTCGGGCCTGTTCGCCCCCTACTGGCGCTCCGACGCGCGCGGGGTGATCACGGGCCTGACCCGGTACGTGACGAAGGCACACCTCGCGCGCGCGGTACTGGAGGCGACCAGCTGGCAGACACGGGAGGTCGTGGACGCCATGTTCCAGGACTCCGGGGTGCGGATCACCACCCTGAAGGTGGACGGCGGGATGACCAAGAACAACCTGCTCATGCAGCACCAGGCGGATGTCCTCGGGGTGCCGGTGATCCGGCCCGGGGTCTCCGAGACGACCTGCCTGGGCGCCGCGTACGCGGCCGGTCTCGTCACGGGCGTGTGGAACGACCTCGACGAGCTGAAATCGCACTGGCAGAAGGACGCGGAGTGGATGCCCGCCATGGACGCGTCGGTGCGTGACCGGGAGTACCGCAACTGGCGCAAGGCCGTGGAGAAGAGCTTCGGCTGGCTGGAAGACGGCACGGAATAACCGCGTCGAAGGACGGCTGAATTCGGCGATCGGGGGTAGACGGGCTCCACACAGGCGTGCCGGATGCGCGGGACACACGCGCGTGGGAAGCCTCACGGACCACGGCCCGTACCCCGGTCGGCGGGGGTACGGGCCGTGCCCGTCCCTGGCGGTGCGTCAGGTGGTCACGGGCGCACGGCGGTCGGCCGCGTACGCCATCGCGTGCCGGACGACTCCGATGAGCACCTCCTTGACGGACTCCCGGTCACGGGCGTCGCACAGCACGAGCGGTACGTTGTCGTCGAGGTCGAGGGCCTGACGGACGTCCTCGGCCGGGTAACGGGCGGCTCCCTCGAAGCAGTTGACGCCGACGAGGAAAGGTATGGAACGCCGTTCGAAGTAGTCGACGGCGGCGAAGCAGTCCTCCAGGCGACGGGTGTCCGCCAGGACCACGGCGCCGAGCGCGCCTTCGGAGAGCTCGTCCCACATGAACCAGAACCGCTCCTGCCCGGGCGTCCCGAACAGGTACAGCACCAGGTCCTCGCGCAGCGTGATGCGGCCGAAGTCCATGGCCACGGTGGTGGTGCGCTTGCCCTCCACACCGCTGACGTCGTCGACCGGGCGCCCGGCCTCGGTGAGCAGTTCCTCGGTGCGCAGCGGCCTGATCTCGCTGACCGCGCCGACGAGGGTCGTCTTGCCCACGCCGAAGCCGCCGGCCACGAGGATCTTGAGCGTGACGGGCTCGACCGGGGGCTTGCCGCGCTCAGAACGCCCGAAGATCATCTGATCTCTTCTCCTGCTTGATGGGGGTCGGGTGACGGTTGCCCGTAGCCACCGCCACCAGGGGTTTCGATGACGAGTACGTCGCCGGGGCCGACGTCCGCCGAGTCGCTTCCGCCAAGTGCGGTGACCGTGCCGTCGGCCCGTTCCACACGGTTGGCGCCCAGGGCGCCCGGGAAGCCGCCCGCCATGCCGTACGGCGGGACCCGGCGGTGCTGGGACAGCGTGGAGACGGTCATGGCCTCGCCGAACCGGATGCGGCGCACCGCGCCGTCCCCGCCGCGCCAGCGGCCGGCGCCGCCGCTCCCCCGCCGGACCGCGAACTCCTCGAGCCGCACGGGCAGTCGCCACTCCAGGACTTCCGGGTCGGTCAGGCGCGAGTTGGTCATGTGGGTCTGCACGACACTCGCGCCGGGGAAGCCGTCGCCGGCGCCGGATCCGGAGGCGACGGTCTCGTAGTACTGGTGGCGGTCGTTGCCGAAGGTGACGTTGTTCATGGTCCCGGACCCCTCGGCCTGGACGCCGAGTGCCGCGTAGAGGGCTCCGGTGATGGCCTGGGAGGTCTCGACGTTGCCCGCGACGACGGCGGCCGGTGGCTCGGGGGCGAGCATGGAGCCGGGCGGCACGATGATGTCCAGGGGGCGCAGACAGCCGTCGTTGAGCGGGATGTCGTCGGCCACCAGGGTGCGGAAGACGTAGAGCACGGCCGCGTTGACGACAGAAAAGGGGGCGTTGAAGTTGGTGGCGAGCTGCGCGGACGTACCGGTGAAGTCGATGGTGGCGCGGCGACTCGCGCGGTCGACGCGGACGCGGACGCGGATGACGGCGCCGGAGTCGGTCTCGTAGGCGTACTCGCCGTCGTCCAGGGCGTCGATGACGCGGCGGACGGCCTCCTCGGCGTTGTCCTGAACGTGCCGCATGTAGGCCTCGACGACGTCGAGGCCGAAGTCCTCGATCACGCGGCCGACCTCGTCGACGCCCTTCTGGTTGGCGGCGATCTGGGCGCGCAGGTCGGCGAGGTTGGTCCGGGGGTTGCGGGAGGGGTGGGGCGCCTCGGTGAGCAGGCGGAGGGTCTCCTCCTCGCGGAGCCGGCCGTTCTCGGCGAGCAGCCAGTTGTCGAGGAGGACGCCCTCCTCCTCGATGGTGCGGCTGCCTGCGGGCATGGAGCCCGGTGCGATACCGCCGATCTCGGCGTGGTGGCCGCGTGAGGCGACGTGGAAGAGGATCCTGCGGTCACCGTCCGTGTCCGTCGCGCCGGGCGTGCCGAAGACGGGGGTGATCACGGTGACGTCGGGCAGGTGGGTGCCGCCGTGGTACGGGTCGTTGACCGCGTACGTGTCGCCCGGCCGCATCCCGTCGCCGCGGCGGCGGACGACCTCCTTGACGCTGGTGCCCATGGAGCCCAGGTGGACGGGGATGTGAGGGGCGTTGGCCACCAGGTTTCCGTCCGGGTCGAACAGGGCGCAGGAGAAGTCCAGGCGTTCCTTGATGTTGACGGACTGGGCCGTGGACTCCAGCCGGGCGCCCATCTGTTCGGCGATCGACATGAAGAGGTTGTTGAAGACCTCGAGGAGAACGGGATCGGCTTTCGTGTCGAGATCGGAACTCTGCGTGATCGCCGCGCGTTCCATGACCAGATGCCCGTCATCGGTCGAGGCGGCCCGCCAGCCCTCGTCGACGACGGTCGTCGCGCCGGCCTCGGTGATGATCGCGGGGCCGGTGACGGTCTCGCCGGGAGGCAGGTCCTCGCGGCGGTGGAGGGGTACGTCGCGCCAGGCGCCGCCGGTGTGCAGCCGGACGGTCTCGGGGGCGGCGGCGTGGCCCTCATAGGGGGCGAGTGCGGAGAGATCGGGGGGTTCGGTGATGCCGGTGGCTTCCACGGAGAGGGCTTCGACGACGATCGGGCGGTCGAGGGTGAAGGAGTACGTGGCGCGATGACGTTCTTCGAAGGCGTGCCTCATGATGCCGGGCTCGTTCAGCTCGACCGTGAGGGTGGTGTCCGTGCCGTCGTAGCGGAGCTGGGCACGGCGGGTGACTCTGATGCGGTGCTGCGGGACGTCCTCGGCGAGGAGCTCGGCGCGGGCCCCGGCCTCCAGCTCGTCGGCCGTCTTGCGCACACGCGCCGTCGAGGCGGTCTCCAGGGGTGCCTCCACGGACTGCTCGCGCATCGCGGTGGTGTCCGCCAGGCCGATGCCGAGCGCGGAGAGGACGCCGGCCATGGGCGGCACGAGGACGGTGCGGATGCCGAGCGAGTCGGCGACCCTGCACGCGTGCTGGCCACCCGCGCCGCCGAAGGTGGTGAGGGCGTAGCGGGTGACGTCGTGCCCCTTCTGCACGGAGATCCGCTTCACGGCGTTGGCGATGTTGGCGACGGCGATCCGGAGGTAGCCCTCGGCGACCTGCTCGGGCGTGCGGTCGTCGCCGGTCCGCTCGCGGATCTCGCGCGCGAGGGCGGTGAAGCGGTCGCGGACGAGTTCCGCGTCGAGGGGCTGGTCTCCGCCGGGGCCGAAGACCTTGGGGAAGTGCGCGGGCTGGATGCGGCCCAGCATGACGTTGGCGTCGGTGACGGCGAGCGGGCCGCCGCCGCGGTAGCAGGCGGGTCCCGGGTCCGCGCCGGCCGAGTCCGGTCCCACCCGGTAGCGGGAGCCGTCGAAGTGCAGGACCGAGCCGCCGCCGGCGGCGACGGTGTGGATGTCCAGCATGGGGGCGCGCAGCCGGACGCCCGCGAGCTGTGTGGTGAAGACGCGTTCGTACTCGCCGGTGAAGTGGGAGACGTCGGTGGAGGTGCCGCCCATGTCGAAGCCGATGACGCGGTCGAAGCCGGCGAGCTGGGACATGCGGGCCATGCCGACGATGCCACCGGCGGGTCCGGAGAGGATGGCGTCCTTGCCGCGGAACTGCCCAGCCTCGGCGAGCCCTCCGTTGGACTGCATGAACATCAGCCGTACGCCTTCGAGCTCACCGGCGACGTGCTGGACGTAGCGGCGCAGCACGGGCGAGAGATAGGCGTCGACGACGGCGGTGTCCCCGCGCGGGACGAGTTTCATCAGCGGGCTGACCTCGCTGGACAGCGAAATCTGCGGGAAGCCGGTGCGGGCGGCCAGCTCACCGACGGCCCGTTCGTGGGCGGGGTGGAGGTGGCTGTGCATGCAGACGACGGCGACGGCGCGGATTCCGTCGTCGTACGCCTCCTGGAGCGGGCCCGCCAGCGCGTCCAGGTCGGGTGCGCGCAGGACGGTGCCGTCGGCCGCGATGCGTTCGTCGACCTCGACGACCCGTTCGTACAGCAGCTCCGGCAGTTCGATGCGGCGGGCGAAGATGTGGGGGCGGTTCTGGTAGGCGATGCGCAGGGCGTCGCGGAATCCTCGGGTGACGACCAGGAGCGTGCGCGCGCCCTCGCGTTCCAGGAGTGCGTTGGTGGCGACCGTCGTGCCCATGCGGACGGCCTCCACGGGTTCCTGGGAGCCGTCGAGGAGCGTGCGCACGCCGGCGACCGCCGCGTCGGCGTATCGGGCCGGGTTGTCGGACAGCAGTTTGTGCGTGAGCAGCCGGCCGTCCGGGCGTCGCGCGACGATGTCGGTGAAGGTGCCGCCTCGGTCGACCCAGAACTGCCAGCCAGTCACGTCACTACCCCGCTCCGCGCCGCTCACAGCGCCCGGAGGCCGTTGATCACGTCGCGCAGAATACTCTCGTCCGGCAGCTCCGCCGGGGGTACCGGACGGTTGACGTGGACGAGTTCCTCGTTCACCAGATCGCCGATGAGGACCCGTACCACTCCGATCGGGAGATCGAGTTCGGCTGCGAGTTCGGCGACCGACTGCGGGGCCTGGCGGCACAGTTCGACGATGTCCACGTGTTCCGGGGACAGCGTCTGGTCCGCTTCCGGGTCGTCCGCCTGGGGTTCCGTCACGACCACCGCGATCAGGTCGAGGCGGTGCTGGGCCGCACTCGTGGTGCGGCCGCGCGTCATGGCGTAGGGGCGGACGACCGGTCCGGCCTCGTCGTCGAACCAGTGGCTTCTTCCCTGACCGTCTCCACTCATGTCATCCCACTACCCGCCGGCGGGCAGATCGGTGCGCGGTGCGGTGCCCAGATGCACACCGACCCGCTTGACCAGGAGTGTCATCTCGTACGCGACCTGGCCGACGTCGGAGTCGGCGTCCGAGAGGACGGCGAGGCAGCTGCCGTCGCCCGCGGCCGTCACGAACAGAAAGGCGTCGTCGAGCTCGACGACCGTCTGCCGCACGTTGCCCGCCTCGAAATGGCGGCCGACGCCCTTGGCGAGGCTGTGGAAGCCGGAGGCGACGGCGGCCAGGTGCTCACTGTCCTCCCTGCTGAGGTCCTTGGACACCCCCGTGGGCAGGCCGTCGCCGGAGAGCACGACGGCCTTGCGGATGCTGGCTACCCGGTCGACGAGGTCGTCGAGGAGCCAGTTCAGCCCCCCGTTGTTCGTAGCGCTGTGGCCGGTCGTCTTCGGTGCGGTCATCGACCGTCCCCCTTAGTCGTTCCTCTTGCTGTGCTGTTCCGGGCCCCGTCGCCCTCGGCGTTCTCCTCACGGCCACGCTGCCAGCCGCGCTGGAGCGAGGCCATTCGGCTGCGTACCTCGTCGGCATCGCGCTCGACGGGGTCCGCCTCGCGCTCGGCCCCCCGTTCGGGATCCTGCCTCAGCTGTGGGGCAAGGCTGGCCTGCCGGACACGCCTGGGCAGCGGTCCGGCGCCGGATGCGGTGTCCCGGGACGCGCCGTCGGCGGCTGGGACGGCCTCGCCGGAAGCGATCGCGGGGCGGCGGGTCCGCCGGGGCAGCTCGGGGGCCCCGGCCGGCTCGTCCCGCCCGGTGGCCGGGGACTGGGCTCGTTCGTCGACGCGCTCGACCGGTCCGGTTCCCCGGCGGGCCGCCTCCTCGCCGCGGCGGCGGGTCGGCAGTGGAGCCGGGCCCGGGTCCGCCTCCGGCCGGCGCGGGCCGGAACCGACGAGGGGCTTCTCGTCGGCCTCGTCGCGCCGGGACCGCTGCTCGGCGACGGGCCGCCCGTGCGAGCTGACCAGCTTGGGAGTACGGCGCCGGGGCAGCGGGACGGGTGCGTTCGGGCGGTCGTCGGCATCCGGCCGGTCCGCGGCCCCGGAGGCCTGCTGATGGTGCTCGCCGAGCCGGGCCGGCGTCTCGTCGTACACGCCGGTGAGGGAGCGGTGAGGCCGGAACAGGCTGCCGCGTTCGCCGTCCTCCTCGCTGAGGGCGCCCGGGAAGTCGTCGAGGGCGTCCAGGTCGGCGGGTGCCTCCAGCTCGACCGGCCCGTCCAGGAGCGAGGCCGACAGGCCGGGCCGCTGCGCGGGCGCCGGAGACAGGGACGACGTGCGGCTCTCCCCCCGGGCGGCCGTCTTCGCGGTCCGCTCCCGGTCGAGACGGAAGCCGACGCCGTTGGTGTCCGGGACGTCGTCCGTGAGCAGTACGTCGGGGATGAAGACGACGGCGGTGGTGCCGCCGTAGGGCGACGGCTGCAGCGAGACGCGGACGTTCTGGCGCTGGGCGAGCCGGCTGACCACGAACAGGCCGAGCCGGTCGGTGTCGGAGAGCTCGAACTCGGGTGTCTCGGCGAGCCGGAGGTTGGCGTCCAGCAACGCTTCGGCCGCCATGCCCAGGCCCCGGTCGTGGATCTCCAGGGTGAAGCCGTTGGCGACCCGCTCGCCGAGCACCTGGACGGCGGTGTGCGGCGGCGAGAAGACGGTGGCGTTCTCCAGCAGTTCGGCCACCAGGTGGGTGAGGTCGGCGACGGCCGGGCCGGTGACCGCGACACGCGGCAGCCGGCGGACCTCGATGCGCTCGTAGTCCTCGACTTCGGCAACGGCGGCCCGGACGACGTCCATGAGCTGCACGGGCTTGCGCCACTGCCGCGAGGGAGCGGCACCGGAGAGGATCACCAGGCCTTCGGCGTGCCGGCGCATACGGGTGGTGAGGTGGTCGAGACGGAAGAGGTCGGCGAGCTCGTCGGTGTTCTCGGTCCTGCGCTCCATGGTGTCGAGCAGGGTGAGCTGCTTGTGCAGGAGCACCTGGCTGCGGCGGGCGAGGTTCACGAAGACCTCGGAGACCCCGGCGCGCAGCTCGGCCTGCTTGACGGCGGCCTCGACGGCGGCGCGCTGCAGGGTGTTGAGCGCCTGGCCGACCTCGCCGATCTCGTTCTTGTCGTACTCCAGGCGCGGGACCTCGGTCTCCACGTCGACCTGCTCGCCCACCGACAGCCGGCGCATCACGCTGGGCAGCCGGACGCCGGACGCCTCGTGCGCCTCCAGGCGGAGTTGCCGCAGATCGCGGATGAGGCCGCGGCCGACGCGTACGGACAGCACGACGGAGAGCAGCAGGACGACCAGTCCGAGGACGCCGGCGACGGCGGCCTGGACGATCACGCCCACGGCCACGGGGCGGACGCGGTCCTGATAGCGGTCGCCGACCTGGTCGTCGAGGGTGCGGAGCTCGTCGAGCACGTTGCCCGCGGCGGCGTCCCAGATCTTGGCGCTGACGTCGTGGGGCGTGCCGGAGCGGGCGGCGATGACGTCCTGTTCGGCCGCGCGCAGCGGGGCGCTGGTGGCGTTCTTCCAGAAGCGTTCGTAGCGTTCGCGTTCCGACGTCGGAAGCAGCGGCAGGCTGATGTCGTACAGGAGGCTGCGCTGGGCGACGAGGTCGGAGACGTCCCGGGTCTCGTCGGCGGAGAGCTTGCCGACCACCAGTGCGGAGCCGACCAGGGCGTCCTCGCGGGAGAGCAGTTCGCGGGCGCGGGTGATGTTGACGAGGGCGCGGGCCTGCTTGTCCATCTCGACGTCGTCGATGCCGTCGAGGGAGGCCAGCAGGTTGTAGCAGGGGTCGACGAGGCGGTTGTAGAGGTCCAGGGCCTGGGCGCGGTCGACGGTGCCCTCCTCGACGCTGCGGCGCAGCGAGTCGATGTCACCGAAGGCGTCCAGGACCGCGGTGAGACGCTCGTTGTCGTCCGCGTCCATGCCGTCGAGGATGTCGGAGTCCTTGGCGTTCTTGCGCACCTTGCGGATGGCCTCGTCGGTGGCGGCCCGGGTGCGTCGCAGCGCGGTGAGCGCGTCGGAGGCGCGGGGGTCGGCGAGGTAGACGAGAGTCTGGCGCCGTTCCTGCTGCAGCACGCGGGCGGTGTCCTCAGTGGGATAGCCGATGTCCTCCACGATGTCCGTCACATGGAGGAGCTGGGCCACGTCACGCCCGGTGAGCACCGTGGCGAAGCCCCAGATCGCGGTCAGCGACACCAGCGGCACGAGAAGCAGCGCCACGATCTTCCGGCGGACGGACTTCCCGCGAAAGCGCATGGCCTCCCCCAGCTCGACCCCCGACGGCCGGGGGTACACATGTGCGTCAACAAACGGCGCGAGCCTACTACCGCCACGCCTCCAACTCGAAGACGTGTCCGGAGGCTGACGTTCCGAACTGACGGCGAGACATGGCGAGTTGTCCGGGCATTGCGGGAGATTGCCACCGCGATTGAGCCAGGTGGGGCGGAGAGGGACGGGATCGGTTCGGCGGGCCGGTTGGCCAGAACTTTACGGTGGTTGGGAATCTTCGTGGTCTGTTGTTCGTCTTTCTCCATGGGAGATGAGTGCGGAATCGGCCACAGGAGCCGCATCCCGCATCCGGGCGGCATAAAACAGCGCAAGCCGGGCAGCGACTGGGGAGTTGGTGTCTTCGGACACCGGAGCGAGCGGTCAGCCGGCGGTGGGGAGTGACACGGTGATGGGCACGGCGGAGCGGCGCATGGCGTCCGAGGACGGCGCGGCGGTGCGCTCGAAGGAGCTGAGAGGACCACAGGCGCCGGATCGCGACATTCCGTCGCGAGGGCGTGACGGGAAGTCGGCCGGGGTGCAACAGCAGCAGTATTACCGGCCGTTGTGGGTCGAGGAGCCGGCGCGGCGTCGACGGCTGCCCGATCCGGTGCGGACGGCGGCCGTGCGGGCGGTGCTCATCATCGCTGTGACGCTCATTCAGGCCATGGTCGCCTTCCTGTGCACCATGGCCGGGTCGTGGCTGGCGTTCCCGATGGTGATCAGCAGTGTGGTGAGCACGGTCGTGGCGACCTGGGGCGCGGTCGACGTGTGGGTGACCCGCCAGGTGTGGAACCAGCGCAACGGCGTGGTGTCGGTGCCGAGCAGTACGGCCCGCTCACTGCGGCGTGAGCGGCGCGCCGCCCGCCGGGGGGCGCGAGCCGCCGAGCGCGAGCGGGAGCGCATACGTCGGCGGGGCGGCACCGGGCAACTGTCGCACTCCTGAGGCGCAAGGGCCGCCCCCGATCGGAGCTCGCTCCTGAGGGCCCGGTGTCGCCCCGGCTGAGGGACGGCCTCGCCCGGCGACCGGGCGGGCGCCCGCCCTTCGACAGCGGCACGACGGCCCCACGCCACCGCGCGGCCGCCCTCGGGGCGCAACGCGGCCGTCCGCGTCACACCCGGCCGCCCCGCATCCCACCCGGCCCCCCGCGCGTCACGACGCGGCCGGCTGCGCCCGTTTGCCCTCGCTCTGCGCGCGCTCGAGTTCGCGTCGGGCCCGCGTGAAGGGTCGCGGGTGGTCCACGGAGAGCACCGCGACCGTGTGCCCGTCCCGTTCGTACCGCGCGAGGAAGCCGCTCTCGCCCGGGGCACCGTCGGCGAGCTCGCCCTCGGTGACGCGGACGGTGTCGCCGTCCCGGCGCCGGCCGGCGAACTGGATGCGCGCACCGTACTGGTCGGACCAGAAGTACGGCACCGACCTGACGGCCTCCAGGGTGCGTCCGGCGAGCAGGTTGGCCACGGCCACGCGGGGCTGCTCGGTGGCGGAGGTCCAGTGCTCGGCCCGGTTGCCGCCCACGCGCGCCACGTCGCCGACGGCGACCACCTGGGGCAGCGCGGTCACGCAGCCGTCGTCGCACAGCACCCCGTCGTGCAGGGCGAGCGTCGAGCCCGCCAGCCAGGCGGTGCTGGGCGTGGCGCCGATGCCGACGATCACCACGTCGGCCGCGAGGACACGGCCGTCGGCGAGTTCCACGCCGGTGACGGCGACGGTGCCGTGCAGTCCGGCGACGCCCGTGCCGGTGACGAGGTCCACCCCGCCGCGGCGGTGCAGCGCGGCGCACACCGCGGCCATCTCGGCGCCCAGTTGGGGCACGAGAGGCAGCGGGGCGGCCTCGACGACGGTGACGTGGTGCCCGAGGGCGGCGCAGGAGGAGGCGGTCTCGGCGCCGATGAAGCCGCCGCCGATGACGACGACCTGGCGCGGGCCCCGGGTGAGTTCCGCGCGCAGAGCGCGGGCGTCGTCGAGGGTGCGCAGGGTGTGCACCCCGGCGAGGCCGTCGCCGGGAAGGCGGCGGGCCGCGGCGCCGGTGGCGATGACGACGCCGTCGGTGGAGACGGTGCGGCCGTCGTCGAGCAGTACCGTCCGGCTGCGGGGGTCGAGGCCGCGGGCGCGGACGCCGAGGAGCCATTCGGCGTCGAGCCGGCCGGTCTCCTCGGGGTCCGTGAGGGCGAGGTCGTCCTCGTCGGCGCGGCCGGTGAGGAAGTCCTTGGAGAGGGGAGGCCGGTCGTAGGGCCGGTGGGGTTCGTCGCCGACGATCACCAGTCGGCCGTCGAAGCCCTGGGCACGCAGTTCGCGGGCCGTGTAAAGGCCGGAGAGCGAGGCGCCGACAACGGTCACGGTTCTCATGCGGCACGGCTCCTCTCGGCCGGTGCGGGGCGGGAGGCCGACGTGCGGCGCGAAGCGGTCGCACGGCAGGAGGCCTGCGTGCACCGGGCGGTCACGGCCCTCATGCGGCCGTTCCCTCCTCCGCCGCCAGGTGGACGTGGATGACACCCTCGTCCACCGTGACGCGGTGGGTACGGACGGGGCGGCGGGCCGGAAGGCAGGTCGGCTCACCGGTACGGAGGTCGAATGACGCGGCGTGCAGCGGGCATTCGACCAGGCAGCCCTCCAGCCAGCCCTCGGAGAGGGAGGCGTCCTGGTGGGTGCAGGTGTCGTCGATGGCGTAGAGCTCGCCGTCGTCGGTGCGGAACACGGCGACGGGCGGAGTGGTCCCGACGCGGACGGACTCGCCCTCGGGGAGGTCTTCGAGGCGGCAGACGGGAATCACGGGCCCCCCTCTCGGTCCGGGACGCTCGGTCCGGGACCCTCGGTCCAGACCTGCTCGGTTGCAGGCAGTCAGGGAGTCCGGACCTTCTTCGGTCCGGGCGATGAAGGTGAAGCGGCATGGGGTGACGGACCGTCGTCGGTCCACGGCCCGTCGTCGGTCCGCGGCCGGTCATTGATCCACGGCCCGTCCTTGGTCCACGGACCCTCGTCGGTCCACGGACCGTCGTCGGTCCACGGACCCTCGTCGGTCCACGGACCGTCGTGGGTCCACGGACCGTCGTGGGTCCAAGCCGTCCGGCACCCTTCCGGGATCCGGACGCTTCGGTAACATGATGTTTCGCATGGCGCACGAGCAAGCGCTATGCGCAACAGAATCCGGGCGGGACGACCGTCGCGTCAAGGGTTTCCCGCAGATGCGGCCCAAACCGGGCCGGCAGGTGGTGAGAGTTGAGCCATGACCCGCACGCAGAAGCAGTCTGACCGCAGCGAGGAGAACACCCAAGGCCCCGAGAAGCAGAACGGCAGAGGAGCGGCGAGCGCGGTGCAGTCGGTGGACCGCGCGGTGAGCGTTCTGGAGATCCTCGCCCGGCACGGCGAGGCGGGCGTCACCGAGATCGCCGAGGAGCTGGACGTGCACAAGTCCACCGCGTTCCGGCTGCTCGGCGTCCTGGAGAACCGCGGCCTGGTGGCTCAGGCGAAGGACCGCGGCAAGTACTACCTGGGGGCCGGCGTGCTACGCCTGGCGGGGGCGGCGGCAGTGCGGCTGGACATCTCGCAGGAGGGCGTGCCGGTCTGCCGGGAACTCGCCGACGAGCTCGGCGAGACGGTGAACATCGCCGTGCTCGACGACGACGCCGCGGTCAATATCATGCAGGCCCGGGGCACCGCGTCCGTCACGGCGCAGAACTGGCTGGGCAGACGCACGCCGCTGCACGCCACCTCCAGTGGCAAGGTGCTGCTCGCGCACATGCCGCCCACGCTGCGGGAAGGTCTGCTGGCGCGCCCCCTGCACCGCTTCACCGAGCGGACGATCACCGGCGCCTCGGCGCTGCGCGGCGAGCTGGAAGCCGTGGTCGGACAGGGCTACGGGGTCACCATCGAGGAGCTGGAGCTGGGGCTCGCCGCCGTGGCCGCGCCGGTCCGGGCGCACGACGGCAAGGTGATCGCGGCAATCAGCGTCTCGGGGCCGGTGTACCGGCTGAACGCGGACCGGCTGCCGGAGCTGGCGAAGCGGACGGTGACGGCCGGGGCCGAGCTGTCGCGCCGTATGGGCTACGGCTTCTGACCGAGGCCGGGTGGACGCCCGGCCCCGCCGGGGCCCGGCGCCCGAATCGCCCCGCGGCCACGGCGCGGGACCGGGAACTTCCTGGTCCCGCGCTGCTGTGTGTCCGGCGGGTTTCGCCCCCCGGGCGCCTTTTGCCAAGGGTTAACGCCCACCTCTTGACGGCTCCGCGAGCGCGTTCTCAATATGTTCCTCATCGCGCAACCCATAGTGCATTGCGCAACAGCAGAGGAGCGTGGTCGTGCCACACGAGGTCCGTGCCGTAGTTGCTGTGAAGAAGGGCGCACCCGTCGAGGTGCAGACGATCGTCGTCCCCGACCCCGGGCCCGGAGAGGTCCTCGTCACCGTGCAGGCCTGCGGGGTCTGCCACACGGATCTGCACTACCGCGAGGGCGCGATCAACGACGACTTCCCGTTCCTGCTGGGCCATGAGGCGGCCGGCACGATCGAGGCGGTCGGACCCGGAGTGACCGGCCTCGTACCCGGCGACTACGTGGTGCTCGCCTGGCGCGCGCCCTGCGGAAGCTGTCGCTCCTGTCGCCGCGGCCGCCCCTGGTACTGCTTCGACTCCCGCAACGCCGCCCAGCCGATGACCCTGCTGGACGGCACCCCGCTCAGCAATGCCCTCGGCATCGGCGCCTTCGCCGAGAAGACGCTGGTCGCGGCCGGTCAGGCCGTGAAGATCGACCCGGCTGCCCGGCCCGAGGCCGCCGGCCTCATCGGCTGTGGCGTGATGGCCGGGTACGGCGCCGCCGTCAACACCGGCAAGGTGGGCCGCGGTGACTCGGTCGCCGTCATCGGCTGCGGTGGCGTCGGCAACGCGGCCATCGCGGGCGCCTGCCTGAACGGCGCGATGAAGGTCATCGCCGTCGACATCGACGACAGGAAGCTGGACCAGGCGGAGAGGTTCGGGGCCACGCACACGGTCAACTCCCGCGGCACAGATCCCGTCGAGGCGGTCCGGGCACTCACCGACGGTTTCGGCGTCGACATCGCGATCGACGCGGTGGGCCGCCCGGAAACCTTCACCCAGGCCTTCTACATGCGCGACCACGCGGGCCTGCTGGTGCAGGTCGGCGTTCCCTCCCCCGAGATGAAGGTGGAGCTGCCCCTCATCGACGTGTTCTCGCGCGGCGGAGCCGTCAAGTCGTCCTGGTACGGCGACTGCCTGCCCAGCAGGGACTTCCCGTTCCTCATCGACCAGTACCTGTACGGCCTGCTCGACCTCAACGCCTTCGTCTCCGAGACCATCGCCCTGGACCAGGTGGAGGAGGCGTTCGGGAAGATGCACCGCGGCGAGGTGCTGCGGTCGGTGGTGGTCCTGTGAGCGTCCGCGGGACCGTACGCGTCGAGCGCGTCGTCACCTCCGGCACCTTCAGCCTCGACGGCGAGACCTTCGACGTGGACAACAACGTCTGGCTGATCGGCGACGACGAGGAGGTGCTCGTCGTCGACGCCGCGCACGACGCCCGCGCGATCGGGAAAGCGGTCGGGGGACGACACGTCACCGCCATCGTCTGCACCCACGCCCACGACGACCACATGGACGCGGCGGCCGAACTCTCCACACGCACCGGCGCGCCCGTCCTGCTCCACCCGGACGACCACGAGCTGTGGTCCCGCACCCTCCCCGGCCGCAAGCCGGACGGCGAGCTGGCCGACGGCCGCGTCCTCGCCGTCGCCGGCATCGAACTGCAGGTCGTCCACACCCCCGGCCACACCTGGGGCAGCTGCTCCCTCTACGTCCCCTTCCTGGCCGCCGTGTTCACCGGCGACACCCTCTTCCACGGCGGCCCCGGCGCCACCGGCCGCTCGTACTCCGACCGCCCCGCCATCGAGGCGTCCATCCGCGCACGGCTGCTCACCCTGCCGGGCGACACCGTCGTCCACACCGGCCACGGCCAGGACACGACGATCGCCGCCGAGCGGCCGAACGTGCCCGCCGCCTGAGCGACTCCCCCGCACCTGCCATCCCCGCCACAAGGAGGGGCATGTCCAGCACCCCCGAAACCCGGCACCAGGGTCCCCGCGTCGTCGTCATCGGCGCCGGCATCGTCGGCTGCTCGCTGGCCGACGAGCTCACCGCCCGCGGCTGGACCGACGTCACCGTCCTCGAACAGGGCCCGCTGCCCGCCCCCGGCGGCTCCACCTCGCACGCGCCGGGCCTCGTCTTCCAGACCAGTCCTTCGAAGACCCTCGCGGAGTTCGCCAAGTACACGGTCGAGAAGTTCGGCTCGCTCCAGGCCGACGGCGTCTCCTGCTTCAACCAGGTCGGTGGCCTGGAGCTCGCCACCACCCCCGAGCGCCTCGCCGAGCTGCGCCGCCGGGCCGGTTACGCCGCCGCCTGGGGTGTCCGCGGCGAGGTGGTGAGCACCGCCCGCTGCAAGGAACTCTGGCCGCTCCTCGACGAGTCGGTCGTCCTCGGCGGCTTCCACACCCCCGACGACGGTCTGGCCCGCGCTCTCCTCGCCTGCCGGGCCCAGATGGAGCGGGCCGCCGGGAGAGGTGCCCGTTTCCTGGAGCGCCACACCGTCACCGGCATCGAGAAGGAAGACGGCCGGGTCACGGGAGTCGTCACCGACCGGGGCACCTTCCCCGCCGACCACGTCGTGTCCGCGGCCGGTTTCTGGGGCCCGGTCATCGGCCGCATGGCCGGGATCGACGTACCGCTGCAACCGCTCGCCCACCAGTACGCGAAGACGCAGCCGCTGCCCGAGCTGAGCGGGGCCGTCGAGGAAGCCTCGAAGCCCATCCTCCGCTTCCAGGACCGCGACCTGTACTTCCGTGAGCACACCGACCGCATCGGTATCGGCTCGTACGCGCACCGGCCGCTGCCCGTGGACCCGTTCGCGGTCCCGGCCTACGACGAGGCTCGCGCGCGCGACCTGGAGATGCCCTCCTCGTACCCCTTCACGCCCGAGGACTGGGCGCCGAGCTGGGAGGACTGCCGCCGGCTGATCCCCGCCCTGCGGGAGACCGAGATCGACACCGGCTTCAACGGGGTCTTCTCCTTCACGCCGGACGGCATGCCGGTCCTCGGCGAGTCGCGGCGGCTCAGGGGGTTCTGGCTGGCCGAGGCGGTCTGGGTCACCCACTCCGCCGGGGTCGCCAAGGCCGTCGCCGAGTGGATGGTCGACGGGCGGCCTTCCACCGATGTCCACGAGTGCGACCTCACGCGTTTCGAGGACGCGCAGCGGTCACCGTCGTACGTCCGTGAGCGGGGCTCACAGCAGTTCGTGGAGGTGTACGACGTCCTCCATCCCCTCCAGCCGATGGAGCACCCGCGTCCGCTCCGGGTCAGCCCCTTCTACGCACGCCAGCAGGAGCTCGGCGCGTTCTTCCTTGAGGGCACCGGCTGGGAGCGCCCGCACTGGTACGAGGCGAACGCCCCGCTCGTGGACGGGCTCGGTGACCTGCCCGAACGCGACGCCTGGTCCGCCCGCTACTGGTCCCCCGTCGCCGCGGCGGAGGCGAGGGCGACCCGTGAGAGGGTCGCCCTCTACGACATGACCCCGCTGCGCCGTCTGGAGGTCACCGGCCCCGGCGCCCTCGCCTTCCTCGACCGCATGACCAGCAACAACCTCCGCAAGAAGCCGGGCGCGGTCACCTACACCCTCCTGCTCGACGCCACCGGAGGCGTCCGCTCCGACCTCACCGTGGCCCGCCTCGCCCCCGACCGATTCCAGGTCGGTGCCAACTCCCCGGCCGACCTCGACTGGCTCGTCCGGCACGCCCCGGAAGGCGTCCGCATCAGGGACATCACCTCCGGCACCTGCTGCGTCGGCGTCTGGGGCCCCCTCGCCCGCGACCTCGTCCAGCCGCTCACCCCCGACGACTTCTCCCACGAGGGCTTCGGCTACTTCCGGGCCGAGGAGACGTACATCGGCCATGTCCCGGTCACGGCGATGCGGCTCAGCTACGTCGGTGAGCTCGGCTGGGAGCTGTACACCACCGCCGACCTGGGCCTCCGGCTCTGGGACACGCTGTGGGAGGCGGGCCGCGACCTCGGGGTGATCGCGGCCGGGCGGTCCGCCTTCAACTCGCTGCGGCTGGAGAAGGGCTACCGCGCCTGGGGCGTGGACATGACCGACGAGCACGACCCGTTCGCGGCGGGCCTCGGCTTCGCGGTGCGGATGGACAAGGAGGACTTCGTCGGCAAGCCCGCCCTGGAGGCCGCCGGCGCCCCGCCCCGCCGCCTCACACCCCTCCTCCTGGACGACCCGGCCGCCGTGGTCCTCGGCAAGGAGCCCGTCTACGTCGACGGTGCCCCCGCCGGCTACGTGACCAGCGCGTCCTACGGCTACACGGTGGGCCGCTGCATCGCGTACGCCTGGCTTCCCGCGCACCTCACCACGGGCGCCGGCGTGCACATCGATTACTTCGGCGAGAGGGTCCCGGCCACCGTCGCCGAAGAGCCGCTCTTCGACCCGAAGATGACCCGCATCCGCCGATAGGAGACAGGCATGTCCCCCGCTTACGACGTGATCGTCATCGGTCTCGGCGGCATGGGCAGCGCCGCCGCCCACCATCTGTCCGCCCGCGGCGCCCGCGTACTCGGCCTGGAGAAGTTCGGCCCGGTGCACAACCGGGGCTCCAGCCACGGCGGTTCGCGCATCACCCGGCAGTCGTACTTCGAGGACCCGGCGTACGTCCCGCTGCTGCTGCGCGCCTACGAGCTGTACGAGGACCTGGAGCGGGCCACCGGCCGGGAGATCGCCGTCCTCCCCGGCGGCGTGATGGTCGGCCCGCCCGACTCACGCACGGTCTCCGGCTCCCTGCGCTCGGCGGTCGAGTGGGACCTGCCCCACGAGATGCTGGACGCCAAGGAGATCCGCCGCCGCTTCCCGACCCTGGACCCCTCTGACGACGAGGTGGCGCTGTACGAGAAGAAGGCCGGTCTCCTGCGTCCCGAGAACACCGTCGCCGCCCACCTCCAGCTGGCCACCCGGCAGGGCGCGGAGCTGCACTTCGACGAGCCGATGACGCGCTGGGAGCCGTACCGGGACGGCGTCCGCGTACACACGGCCGAGAACACCTACACCGCCGGTCAGCTGGTGATCTGCCCGGGCGCGTGGGCGCCGCGGCTGCTCACCGGTCTCGGGGTGCCGTTCACCGTCGAGCGGCAGATCATGTACTGGTTCCAGCCGAGGGGCGGCACCGAGCCGTTCCTCCCCGCAAACCACCCGATCTACATCTGGGAGGACGCGGCAGGCGTCCAGGTCTACGGCTTCCCGGCCATCGACGGCCCCGAACTCGGCGCGAAGGTCGCCTTCTTCCGCAAGGGCGTCGAGTGCACCCCGGAAACCATCGACCGGACCGTGCACGAGCACGAGGTCAGGGCCATGGCGGAGCACATGTCCCGCTGTGTCCCGGATCTGCCCGGCACCTTCCTCAAGGCCGCGACCTGCATGTACTCCAACACCCCGGACGAGCACTTCGTGATCGCCCGGCATCCCGCGCACCCGGAGTCGGTCACCGTGGCCTGCGGGTTCTCCGGGCACGGCTTCAAGTTCGTGCCCGTCGTCGGCGAGATCCTCGCCGACCTGGCCATCACCGGCTCCACCGCCCACCCCATCGGCCTGTTCGACCCCGCCCGCCTCGCCGCCGCGCCCGCCTGAGGAGCACGCACGTGACGACGATCCCCCTCTCCCCGAGCCTCATCGCAACGCTTCCGGGCCACTACTACACGGACCCGGAGCTCTTCCGGCGGGAACAGGAACTCGTCTTCGAGTCCATGTGGTTCTGTGCCGTCCGCAGCGCCGACCTGGCCGGACCCGGCGCCTTCCGCACCGTCCAGGTCGGCCGCGAGAACGTCATCATCACCCGCACGCGCACGGGTGAGCTGCGCGCCTTCCTCAACGTCTGCCGCCACCGCGGGGCGCGGCTGTGCACGGAGGAGTCCGGCGAGGTCCGGCGCTCCCTCCAGTGCCCGTATCACGCATGGACGTACGACCTTGACGGCAAGTTGATCGCCGCGCCCAACTTGATCAAGATGCCTGATGTTGATCGAGTCGAGTACGGATTGATCAAGGTCGCGCTGCGCGAGTGGCTCGGTTACGCCTGGGTGTGCCTCGCCGACGAACCGCCCTCCTTCGAGGACACCGTGCTGCACGCGGCCGTGGAACGGCTCGGCGACGCGGCCGCGATCGAGCACTACGGCATCGAGAACCTCACGCTCGGCAAGCGGATCACCTACGACGTGAAGGCCAACTGGAAGCTGATCGTCGAGAACTTCATGGAGTGCTACCACTGCGCCACGATCCACCCCGAACTGACCGAGGTCCTCCCGGAGTTCGCGGACGGCTACGCGGCCCAGTACTACGTGGGCCACGGCGCGGAGTTCGGCGAGGAGATCAAGGGCTTCACGGTCGACGGCAGCGCGGGCTTCGGCAAACTGCCCGCCGTCAGCGCCGACCAGGACCGCCGCTACTACGCCATCACCGTGAAGCCGACGGTGTTCGTCAACCTCGTACCGGACCATGTGATCCTGCACCGCATGTTCCCGCTCGCCGAGGACCGCACGGTCGTGGAGTGCGACTGGCTGTACGCGCCGGAGGTGGTGGCGTCGGGCGCGGACGTGTCGAAGTCGGTGGAGCTGTTCCACCGGGTCAACGTCCAGGACTTCGAGGCCTGCGAGCGGACCCAGCCGGCCATGTCGTCCCGCGCGTACCGCCGGGGTGGAGTGCTGGTCCCCAACGAGCACCACATCGGGATCTTCCACGAGTGGCTCGTGGAGAAGCTGGGAGGCGGCCATGCCGGACCTGTTCATTGACGGTGAGTGGCGCGGCGCTCTCGACGAGCGCACCCGCGAGATCCGCTGCCCCGCCGACGGGTCCCTGGTCGGAGTGGTGGACGAGGCGGGCGGCAAGGACACGGTAGAGGCGATCGCCGCCGCCCGGCGTGCCTTCGACACCGGCCCCTGGCCGCACACGCCTCCGAACGAGCGCGGCGACCTGCTGCTCCGGGTCGCCGGCCTGCTCGTACGCGACAAGGACGCACTGGCCCGCGCCGAGTCCCTGGACACGGGCAAGCGGCTGGTGGAGAGCGCGTACGACATCGACGACATCGTGAACTGCTTCCGCTACTTCGGGCGGCTGGTCGCGGCCGAGACCGGCCGGGTCGTCGACACGGGCACCGAGGGCGTGGACAGCCGGGTGGTGTACGAACCCGTCGGCGTCTGCGCGCTGATCACCCCCTGGAACTACCCCCTCCTGCAGACGGCCTGGAAGGTCGCCCCCGCCCTGGCCGCCGGCAATACCTTCGTGCTGAAGCCCAGCGAACTGACCCCGCACACGGCGATCCACCTGATGCGGCTGCTGGCGGAGGCCGGGCTGCCGCCGGGCGTGGCCAACCTGGTCCTCGGCACCGGCCCGGAGGCGGGTGCTCCGCTCGGCGACCACCCCGACGTCGATCTGGTCTCCTTCACCGGCGGCCTGCAGACCGGCCGCCGGCTGATGGCGGCGGCGGCCGGCACGGTGAAGAAGGTCGCGCTCGAACTCGGCGGCAAGAACCCCAACATCGTCTTCGCCGACGCCCACTTCGACACGGCCGTCGACATGGCGCTGACCGCCGTGTTCCTGCACTCCGGGCAGGTCTGCTCGGCCGGGGCGCGGCTGCTGGTCGAGGACTCGCTGCACGACCGGTTCGTCGACGAGGTGGTGCGGCGGGCACAGTTCATCCGGCTGGGCGGGCCGTTCGACGAGCGGGCCCGGACCGGGCCGCTGATCTCGGCCGCGCACCGGGCGAAGGTGGAGGCCTACGTCGCCCAGGGACTGGCGGAGGGCGCGGTGCTGCGCTGCGGCGGCGCGCGTCCGGCCGGGCCCGGCTACGACGAGGGCTTCTACTATCTGCCCACCGTGCTGGACGAGTGCGCGAGCGGCATGTCGGTGGTCCGGGAGGAGTCCTTCGGGCCGGTGCTGACCGTCGAGCGCTTCTCCAGCGAGGAGGAGGCCGTCCGGCTGGCCAACGACACCGTCTACGGCCTCGCCGGCGCCGTCTGGACGACCGACGAGGGCAAGGCCGCCCGGGTGGCGGCGCGGCTGCGGCTCGGCACCGTCTGGATCAACGACTACCACCCCTACGTCCCGCAGGCCGAATGGGGTGGTTTCAAGCAGTCCGGCTTCGGACGCGAACTCGGACCCTCGGGGCTCGCCGAGTACCGCGAGACGAAGCACATCTGGCGCAACGCCGCACCCGCACCCCAGGGTTGGTTCGACTGATCCTGCCGTGTCCCCGGATCCCGGCACCCGCACGAGGCGCTGCCTCCCCCTCCCTCCCCCCGGCCCACGAGGAGTCCGCTCATGACCACCACCGAGCAGTCACCAGGCCCGCACCACCACGACGACAGCGAACTCGCCGAGTTCGGCTACAAACCCGAGCTCAAGAGAACCCTCGGCAACTTCCACACCTTCGCCGCCGGGATCAGCTACATCTCGATCCTGACCGGCACCTTCCAGCTGTTCTACTTCGGCTACGGCAGCGGCGGCCCCGCCTACTGGTGGTCGTGGCCCATGGTGTTCGTCGGCCAGTTCATGGTCGCCCTGTGCTTCGCGGAACTGGCCGCCCGCTACCCGATCGCGGGCTCCGTCTACAACTGGTCCAAGAAGGTCGGCAATCCCCATCTGGGCTGGCTGGCCGGATGGATGATGTTGATCGCCTCGATCGTGTCCATCTCGGCCGTGGCACTGGCCTACCAGCTGACGCTGCCGCAGATCTCGTCGTTCTTCCAGTTCGTCGGGGACGGCACCGGCAAGTACGACGTGGCGACCAACGCCGTCGTCCTGGCAACGGTGTTGATTCTCTTCACCACTCTCGTCAACGCGTTCGGTGTCAAGTTGATGGCCACGATCAACACGGCGGGCGTCTTCATCGAGTTGATCGCCACGGTCGTGTTGATCATCCTGTTCGCCGTCCACATCACGCGCGGTCCGCAGGTGGTCATGCAGACCAACGGCACGGGGACGGGCTACTCGACCGGCTACCTGGGCGCGTTCCTGGTGGCGTCGCTGGCGTCCGCGTACGTCATGTACGGCTTCGACACCGCCTCCTCGCTCGGTGAGGAGTGCCTGGACCCGTCCCGGAACGCGCCGCGCGCCATCATCCGCGCGATCGTCGCCTCCTTCGTCCTGGGCGGCCTGGTGCTGCTGCTGGCGCTGATGAGCGTCTCCAGCCTGAAGGGCGACAAGCTGTCCACCGACGGCCTGCAGTACATCGTGCTCGACGTGCTCGGCCCGACGGCCGGCAAGGCGATGCTGTGGTGCGTGCTGATCGCGGTCACGGTCTGCGCCCTGGCCGTGCACACGGCGGCGATCCGGCTGGCGTTCGCGATGGCCCGGGACAACAACCTTCCCGCATCCTCCCTGCTTGCCAGGGTCAGCCCGCGCTTTCAGACCCCGGTGCTCCCGGCCGTGATCATCGGCGTGCTGGCGCTGGCGATCCTCGTCGTCAACATCCGCCAGCCGCAGATATTCACGGTCGTCACCAGCATCGGCATCATCATGATCTACCTCGCCTACCTGGGCGTGACCGCGCCCATGCTGGTGGCCCGGCTGCGCGGCAAGTGGCAGCCGGCGAGCGACGGCAGGTTCTCCCTCGGCCGCTGGGGCCTGCTGGTCAACATCGTCGCGGTGGTGTGGGGCGTGGCGATGACGGTCAACCTGATCTGGCCGCGGGACGCGGTCTACAACGCCACCGCCCCGCACCACTGGTACCTGCAGTGGGGCGCGGTGCTGTTCGTCGCGGTCATCGCGGGCGGCGGGTACGCCTACTACTGGTTCGTCCAGCGGCACCGCACCGGCGTCCTCGCCGAACACCGCCTCGACGCCTCCGCCTCCCCCGCCCCGACCGGTCCCCTCGCCGCCCCCGCGGCCGACTAAGGAGGTCACCCGCTCATGAGCACCGATGAGTTCGACTATGTCGTGGTCGGCGGCGGCACCGCGGGCAACGTGGTCGCGGCCCGCCTCTCCGAGGACCGTTCGGTCACGGTGTGCGTGCTGGAGGCCGGCCCCAGCGACGTCGGCGACGACGACGTCCTGCGGCTGGAACGCTGGATGGGCCTGCTGGAGTCCGGCTACGACTGGGACTACCCCGTCGAGCCGCAGGCCAGCGGCAACAGCTTCATGCGGCGCGCGCGCGCGAAGGTCCTGGGCGGCTGCTCCTCGCACAACTCCTGTATCGCCTTCTGGGCCCCGGCCGAGGACCTCGACGACTGGGCTGCGGCGGGCTGTACGGGCTGGAGCGCGGCTGACCTCTTCCCGCTCTACCGGCGCCTGGAGAACAACGACGCCCCCGGCGACCACCACGGCCGTACCGGCCCGGTGAAGTTGCGCACGCTCAAGGGCGCGGACCCGTGCGGGACGGCCCTGCTGGAGGCGTGCGCGCAGGCGGGCATCCCCACGGTGCCGTTCAACACGGGCAGGACCGTGGTCCGGGGCGCCAACTGGTTCCAGATCAACTCCGACGAGAACAACATCCGCCAGTCGTCGTCCGTCGCCTATCTGCACCCGGTGCTGGGCAAGCGGCCGAACCTGGAGGTACGGACCGGGGTGCGGGCCAGGAAACTGGTGCTGGAGGACCGGCGGTGCGTGGGCGCCGAGTACCTCGACCCCGATCTCGTGCACACGCGGACGGTACGGGCCCGGCGCGAGGTGATCGTCTCGTGCGGGTCGATCGACTCGCCCAAGCTGCTGATGCTGTCCGGGATCGGACCGGCCGAGCACCTGCGCGAGGTCGGCGTCGAGGTCGTGGTCGACTCGCCGGGCGTCGGCGAGAACCTCCAGGACCACCCCGAGGGCGTGATCATGTGGGAGGCCGAGCAGCCGATGACCGCCACCTCCACACAGTGGTGGGAGGCGGGCATCTTCTACGACACCGAGCCGGGCCTGGACCGGCCCGACCTGATGTTCCACTACGGCTCGGTGCCGTTCGACATGAACACCGCCCGCTGGGGCTACCCGACGTCCGAGAACGCCTTCTGCCTCACGCCCAACGTGACGAAGGCCAAGTCCCGGGGCACGGTACGGCTGCGGACCCGGGACTACCGGGACAAGCCGAAGGTGGATCCGCGGTACTTCACGCACGAGCACGACGTGCGGGTGATGAAGTACGGGCTGAAACTGGCCCGGCGCATAGCCTCGCAGCCCGCACTGAGCGGCTGGGCCGGCGCCGAGCTGGCCCCCGGGCCGGACGTGCGCACGGACGACGAACTGCTCGACTACATCCACAAGACCCACAACACCGTCTACCACCCGTCCTGCACCGTGCAGATGGGCGCGGACGGCGACCCCTCGGCCCCGCTCGACGCGCGGCTGCGGGTCAAGGGCGTCGAGGGCCTGAGGGTCGCCGACGGGTCGGTCATGCCGGACCTCATCGCCGTCAACCCGTGCATCACGACGATGATGATCGGCGAGAAGTGCGCGGATCTGCTGAAGGAGGACGCCTGACGGCTATGCCGGCCGCTTGAACATCCGTGTCGCCGTGATCTCGCTGTGCACCGTCTCCTCCGCCCGGGGCTGCTGGGGCAGTCCCGGGCGGAGGTGTTCCTCGACACTGATGTACTTCAGCCCGGCTCTGAGGTCGGCGTCGTTGCGCAGCCGGATGACCAGCGGGAACTCGGCCAGAGCGGTCGTGTCGAACAGGCCGGTGGTGTAGAGCAGCTGCACGCCGAGCGCGTCCGACACGGCCCGCTGCAGTTCCAGCAGGTACGTGGCGTTGGCGCGGCCGATCGGGTTGTCCAGGAACAGTGTGCCCGCGTGCCGGTGCTTGTCGCGGCCCCGGTCGTTCGACCGCAGCGCCGCCATCGTGCAGTACAGGGCGATGGCCGCGGTGAGCAGCTGGCCGCCGGAGAAGACGTCGCCCATCTGCCCGACCGGCACGCGCTCGGCGCGCAGTACGGCGTCGGGCTTGAGGATCTCCACGGCCACACCCTTGGGCTGCAACGCAGCCGCGACCCCACGCAGCAACAGGGACATGCCGTCGCGCCGCAGGTCGGAGTTCTTCTTCACGGCGGCCCGGGTCGCCTCGTCGATGACCTCGCCAAGGCGTTCGGTGAGCGTCGCCTGGTCGGGTTCCTCGAAGCGGATGCGCAGGAACTCCTGCCCGGACCACTCGCCGAGCCCCTCGGGCAGACGGGACAGCCGCTGGGCGGACCGGAGCGTGGCGAGGGCCGACTCCACGAGCCCGCGCAGCCGGTCCACGATCGAGTCCCGGTTGCGCTCCAGCTGTTCCAGCTCGTCGGTGAGTACCCGGAGCCGGGGCGCGAAGGCGTCCGCCCACTTCTGGGCGTGCTCGGGCAGCGCGGCGGCGGGCAGCTCACGGATCTGCTGCCGGGCCGGGGTGCGGACCTGCTCGTAACGGGTGGAGTTGGCGTGCCGGACGAGCACGTCGCCGGCCTCGCGCACGGCGGCCTCGGCGGCGGACAGGTCGGCGGCACAGCCGCGCAGGGACCGTCGGGCCTCGGCGGCGGCCTGGCGGGCCTCGTCCAGGCTGCCCGGGTAGGGCTCGGGCTCCTCCTGCTCCTCCTCGGGGGCGTGCTCGCGCAGCAGATCGCGGAGCATCGCGGCGATCTCGTCGAAGCCGCCGGCCGCGTCCTCGGCGGCGCGGTGGGCCTCGACGAGTTCGGCGTGTGCCTCGCGGGCCTGACTCAACGCCTCGGTACGGGAGGCGAGTTCGGCCGTCGCGGTGCGCAGCAGGGCCTGGGCGTGCTCGGCGTCGCGCGGCTGGAGCTCCTCCGGCAGCTCGGTGTGCGCCTCGCCCTCCTCGGGCGCGTGCCGCTCGGCCTCGCCGCGCAGCCGGCCGAGCTGCTCGCTGGCGCTGGACATGCGGGTCTCCAGGAGCTGCACCAGCTCCTCCGCGCGCGCGGCGGCGGCCTGCCGGGAGGGTCCGTCGGAGCCGTCGGGCGACTGGAGCAGCTGCTCCGCGCGGGTGCGGACCTTGTTGCTGAGCCGGTCCAGTTCGGCGCGGGCCGCGCTCTCGTCGCTCTCCGCGCGGGCCTGCTCGGCACGCAGGTCGGCGCCGACGCCGACCTTCTCGTACACCTGGGAGGCGGCCCGGTAGGCCTCGCGCAGGGCGGGCAGGGACGCCTTCGGCGCGTCCGCGTCGTCCTCGGGTACGTCGTCGGGGGCGCCCGCGATCTCGGAGCGCTCGGCGCGCAGCGCGCGGGCGGTGCGGCGGGCGTCGTCGGCGGCGCGCTGGGCGGCGCGGCGGTCCTCGTCGGCGGCGCGGGCGCGCTCCAGGCAGGCCTGGGCGCGGGCCTCCGACTCGGCGGCCTCGTCGGCGAGTTCGCGCAGCTTGACCTGCCAGCCGGCGCGCTCACGCAGCCGGAAGGCCAGTCCGGCGAGGGCGTCGGCGGCGCGGCGGGCCTTCTGCGCGGCCTCCTGCCGCTCGTCCCTCACCTGCGCGGCCTCGGCGGCGGCCTCGTCGGCCTCCGCGCGTACGGTCCGCGCCTCGGCCAGCTCGGCCTCGGACTCCTCGGCGAACGCGCGCGCCTCCTGGGCGGCCTGCGCCAGCTCGGTGAGCCGCCCGGCCGGGCAGCCGGTGCGCCAGGAGGCGAGCCGCGCGGCCAGCTCCCGGTCCTTGCCGAGCCGGGCGGCGAGCGCCCGGATCTCCTCGTCCCGCTCCGTCGCCCGCGCGCGCAGCGCCTGCCGCTCCTCGTCGGCGGCGTGCTCGTCGTGCATGGCCGGGTTCGGCGGGACGAGGAAGACCTGGGCAGAGCCGCCGGGGGTCGCGTCCTCGGCCGGGGTGGGGGCGAGCAGCGCGGCGGCCGTGCCGACGGCCACGGCGGACCGGGGCAACAGGGCCGCGTCGCCGAGCACCTCACGGGCACGCGCGTGCGTGTCCGGGTCGGTGATGATCACGCCGTCGACGAGCTCGGGGCGGGCGGCGAGCACGCGCGCGTGGTCGGCGGGGTCGACGGCCTGCGCGAGGTAGCGCCAGCCGGGCAGCGCGGGGATGCCGTGCTCGCCCAGGTACTCGACGGTGGCCAGGACGTCGGGGCCGGGCGGCAGCAGCCCGCCGTCGCCCAGCGCGCCGAGGATCCGCGAGTCGTCGGCGGCGGCGGTGCGCAGCTCGAAGAGGTGGCGTTCGGCGGTGGAGACGGCGGCGTCGAGGAGCTCGCGCAGGTCGTCGGCGAAGCGGTCGAGTTCCTCGGGGGTGAGAGGGCTGTCGGCGGACCTGGTCGAGGGGGCCGCGTGACTGTCGCTGTCGTGCCGGGGCTGGGGAATCCCGGGACGGGCGTCGTCGCCGGTGAGGCCCAGCAGCTCCACCAGCCGCTCCTCCGCGGCCAGCGCCTCGGCGAGCCGCCGCTCGGCCTCGTACGACCGCTCCGCCGCCGTCGCCGCGTCTGCCGCGCGGGCCGCGGTCAGCTCCGCGCGGGACTCGGCGGAGGCCGCCTCACGCGCGTGTTCAGTGGCCCTGCGGGAGGCCTCGCGGGCCGCGTCCCAGGCGGCGACGGCGGTCTTCTCGGCGTCGCTGGCCGCGAGGGCCGCGCGCGCGGGGTCGGCGTCCGGCGCGCTGTCGTCCAGCCAGCCCGCTCGCACCGCCTCGGCGGTCTCCTGCTCGACCTCGTTCAGGCGCTGGCGCAGATGCCCGGCCTCGCTGCGGGCACGCTGCGCCTCGGTGGCGGCGGCGGTCGAGTCCCGGTGCGCGGAGTCGCCGGCCTCCTGGAGCGCGGCCGAGCGCTCCTCCTCCTCGTCGGCGAGGTTCTCGGCGCTCTCGGCGGCCGCGTGCAGGGCCCGTACGAGATCGACGGCGGCCTTGGCGCGGGCGGCGAGCGCGGGGGCCGCGTCGCGTTCGGCCTCCTGGATCGCGGCGGCCACGCGCGCGACGCGGTCGGCGGCGGCACGGTGGCGCAGCACGGCCTCGGCGGCCTGCCAGGCGGCGTGCAGGGTGCGCGCGTCGGCGAGCTCGCGCTTCTGCGCGGCGGCGGACTTCTCGGCGGCGGCGAGCGCCAAAGAGGCGTGCCGGTAGGCGAGTTCGGCGGCGATCAGCGCGCTGCGCTCCCGGGCGCCCTCGGAGTGCGTGACGGCGTACGCGGCGGCCGTGACCCGCTGGGCGAGGTCGGCGGCCCGCACCCGCTCCTGCACGCCCCGCGCGGACAGCCGCCGGGCCAGCGTGCGGGTACGGCGCTCGGCGCCGGCGTGGATGTCACGCGCGCGTGAGCGCGCCTCGGCGGCCTCCACGATGCGGCCGAGCAGGTCGACGGACCCGGCGGTGAAGTCCCGTTCGGCGATCAGTTCGGCGCGCCGGCCGAGCTTGTTGCCGAAGCCGCTGACCAGGTCGGCGAGTCCGTCTGTGTCGCGCGTGTCGGTGACCGCCCGCAGCAGCAGGTCGGTGAAGTCGGAGTCCTTCTTCACCGCGAAGAGGCCGGCCGCTTCACCCTCGTCGGCGTTCATCTCCCGCTGGTATCGGAAGAGTTCGGGGTCGAGGCCCAGCTCGCCCAGGTGCTCGGTCCAGCGCTCGTGGATCTCCTCCCAGTGCACCTCCAGGTGGGGGTACGCCTTGCCGGCCTCGGTGAGGGCGTCCCGGAAGCCCTTCATGGTGCGGCGGCGGCCCTGGGCACCGGAGGCACCTTCGACGGGCGGCCGTACGGCGGTGGACTCGGCGACGGGGAGGTTGTCGAGGCTGAGTCCCGGGCCGGGCCGGAAGGAATACCAGGCCTCGGCGAACTTGCGCGGGTCGTTGGACACCTGCCGCCCGCGCCACTCGCTGACCTTGCCGACCACCACGCACTCGCCGGTCAGCACGTGCTGCCATTCCAGGGCCACGTGCCCGCAGTCGTCGGCGAGCAGGAACTTGCGCAGCACCCCGGAGCTGGCGCCGCCGAGGGTGTTGCGGTGGCCGGGCAGCATCACCGAGAAGATCAGCTTGAGCAGGACGGACTTGCCGCCGCCGTTCTCCAGGAAGAGCACCCCGGCGGGCGCGGGCCGGCGCGGCGGACCGACGGGCTCCTCCTCGAAGAACTCCGCCTGCGTGGGCGCGGGTTCGGGCACCGGCTCGCCCACACCCCGCAGGTCAAGCACGGTGTCGGCGTAGCGCGCGCCGGCGGGCCCGATGGAGTAGAGGCGGACCCGGGACAACTCGTACATGGCGGACTCTCGTAAGTCTTCGGCAGGTCGGGAAGGTTCAGGAGTGGAAGGGCAGCCCGGCGTCGGCCACCAGGTCCAGGTCGTCGGTGTCCTCGGCGGGCAGCAGACTGGCCGTGCCGTCGGTGACCGGGACGACGCCCAGTTCGAGCAGCTCGGCCATGGCGGCGCTGCCCGCCAGGTCGCGCACCTGGAGCTGGTAGCGGGCGGTCGTGCGGTACGTGCCGCCGCCCTCGTCGCCCGTACGCTGCAGGAACCCGGAGTCGGTGAGGAACGCCATGGCCTTCGCCACGATGCCCGTGGTGGAAGCGGCGGGCCGGCGCGCGTCCTTGGTGGCGCCGGTCGCGCTGCGTCTGGCCCAGATCCGCCAGGCGGCCTCCAGGCCGGGCGCGTCGGTGGCCGGGTCGGTGTTCTCGCCCTGCTCCTCGGCCCTCTCCTCCAGCCTCCGGCAGGCCTGCCGGACGAAGGCGTCGACGCCGTTGACGGTGACCCGCCCGATGTAGCCGTCGTCAGCCAGGTCCTCGGGACGCGGGAACGCCACCGCGGCGACGGCCAGATGGGCCAGCCCGTGCAGGAAGCGGTCCGCCGAGTCGGCGGACGTGCGACGCGCGTAGTCGCCCATGCGGACGGCGAACACCGAGTCCTCGGCGGCGGTCACGGCCATCCCCGCGCGTGGGGAGACCTCCAGCACCACGAGACCGAGTCCGGCCGCGACCGCGTCGGCCAGCCGCGCGAACGGCGGATCCTCGCGGTAGCGGCGCAGCAGTTCGGTGTACTCCTGGTCGCGCGCGGGCTGCAGTCTGGGCTGCAGCCCGAACGCGACGAGCCGCGCCGCGTCGGCGGCGTCGGCGGGGGTGACAGCGCTGCTCGCCGGCGCGGCGGCGGCCTCAGGCTCACTCCGGTCGACGTGCTCGGTCACGGTCGGGACTCCTTGCTCCCCTTGCATACGTACGTACGGTGGTCGGCCCGGTTCACGCCGCCTCCGTCCGGTCGGCCGCCATTCCCGCCGCGTCCAACAGGGCCGTCCCCACGATGAGATCGGCCCCGCCGAACTCCGGATCGTCCAGCTCGGTCCCGTCGTCCACGGCGAACAGCAGCTTCTCCTCGCCCTGCCGGTAGGCCGTCCCCACCGGCGGGCTGGCCGCGTGCACCGCCAACAGCGCGACCAGGTACGGCAGATCGGGATCCCGGCGCCGCGCTTCCGCCAGCAGCCCGGACAGCCGCCTGGGCGCGTCCGCCGGAAGGTCCAGCAACTCCATGGCCGCGGCCAGCTGCTCCTCGCTGAACCTGCTGTCGTCCGGCGTGGCGATCAGGTCGGGCTCGGGCATCTCGGCCCCCAGGTGCTCCCGTTCCATCGGCGGGGTCAGCAGGATGTCGACGAGATCGGCGACCCGCACCGACACCGGCGTACGCAACCCCGTCCCGCGTGCGAAGAAGGCGTCCGTGACCCGGATCGCCCGCTCCACGGGCAGCGGGAGGACGGGCGCGACGAGGTGGCCGTACAGGTCTATGCCCGAGGTGGTCAGGGGCGTGGCGAAGGCCTGCCGGTCCTGCTCGGCGCGGAAGAGGGGTCCGGCCTCCAGCAGGCGCGACTGGAGCTGCGTGTGCCGCCGGATGCAGTCCTTGACGATGTCGACCAGCTCGGCGGCCCGGCGCTTGTGCTCGGGGTCCTCGGTCTCGTCGCGCGCCTTGCGGATGTTGGTGAGGATCGCGTTCTCGTGGCGGTACCGGTCGGCCACGTGGTCCAGGGCCTCGGCGATCATGTCGGGCACGCTGTTGAGCCAGTCCACCGCGCGGACGTTGCGCCGGGTCGCCTCCAGGGCCCGGCGCAGGGTCTCCGAGTACTGCACGGTGCGGTACCGGGCCTGCTCGGCGGCCAGCTGGGCGTCGGCCAGGCGGCCCCGGTTGATCAGGACCTCCAGCTTGACCTCGGCGGCGATCTGGGCGCTGGTGACATCGGTGTCGAGTGCGCCGACCAGGACGTTGACCGCCTCGTCGGTGGTCCGGAGGTAGACCGTGCCGCCGGGACCGGGGACCTCCTCGATCAGCTTGAAGTCGTAGTCTCGGCGAACATAGGTACCGTCCGGCGCGAACGTGCCGTACACCGCGCGGAAGCCGCGGTCGACGCTGCCGACGTTGATCAGGTTCTCCAGGACCCAGCGGGCCACGCGGTCGTGCTCGGCGACGGGCCGCCGCGGGGCCTGGGCGGCGATGCGCGGGATGAGGCGGGCCACGATCTGCTCGTGGTCGGCGCCGGTGTCGAAGTCCATGTTCAGCGTGACCAGGTCGATGGCCGCGAGGGCCACCTCCGCCATGCCGTAGACCGAGTACTCGCCGGCGAGGTTGGCCTTGCGCGCGTCGAGGTCGTGCAGCGGCGCGGTGCAGGCGAGCGCGCGCAGCCGCCGCGCCAGCCCCTCGTCGGCGGCCGGGCCCGGTGCGGGGCGCGGCCCCGCGCTGAGCTGGGGCGGAACGCTGTGCGTCAATGCAGGCGAAGTCACGGTGCACAGACTAGGTCCTCGGTCTGACAACGACCCAAACGACGCAGAAGCGACGGCCGTCACACGGACACGAGGTGGTGTCAGCCGAGGCTCTGCCCGTCCTCCCCGACCCGGCGCCGGTAGACCTCCACGATCCGCTCCAGCGCGTCGGCGAAGTAGGTGTGGAGCAGCTTCTCCGCCTCCTCCCGGTCCCCGGCCTGCAGGGCCTGGAGGATCTGGCGGTTGCGGGCGAGGTACGGCTCGTGCAGCGCCCGTGGGTCGTCGACGACGTGGAAGGCGAGGCGCAGTTCGGCGAAGACGCTGCGCATCAGCTCGTCGGTGCGCTCGCTGCCGGCCAGGGCGACCAGTTCCCGGTGGAAGTGGATGTTGGCCGTACCCAGCCGTTTCCAGTCATGGTCGACGGCCGCCACCTGTCCTTCCGTGACCGCCGCCGCGAGCCCGTCCAGCGCGTACGGCGGCTCGCCCAGCCCGCGTACGACGGCGCACTCGACGAGGGCTCGGGTGCGGTAGATGTCCTCGACGTCCTCGACGGCCAGGACCCGGACGAAGACGCCCCGGTTGAGCTCGTGGACGAGCAGCCGCTCGTGGGTGAGCAGCCGGAACGCCTCTCGGAGGGTGTTGCGGGAGACTCCGAGCGCCCCGCCGATGCTGTCCTCCGAGAGGCGGGTGCCCGGTGGGAAGTAGCCCTCGGCGATACGGCTCCTGAGGATGTCGGAGACCCGTTCCGCGGTGCTGGTCCGCCCCAGGAGCGCGCGGTCGTCGGCCAGTCCCGTCAGCTGCTCTGCCATGCCCGGAATTCAACCGCAGATACAAGGACGAAACAACAGAGGTATTGAAGGATCGTTGAACGATCCTCTACGGTGCTCGACACGGCTCACTTCTCAGCACCCTCCGTCCTCCCTCTGCGAGGTGCCCATGAGCACGACCCCTCCGCCACAACCCGTGGACTCCGGCGTACGGCCGGCAAAGGATGAACGCACCGCCGAAGACGGCACGTTGGGCTGGCTGCACGCCCTCGGACCGAGCGGCCGCCAGGCCTTCGCCGGCGCTTTCGGCGGATATGCCCTGGATTCATACGACTACTTCACGCTGCCGCTGGGCATGGTCGCGCTGGCGGCCTACTTCGGCCTGGACAGCGGCCAGACCGGCCTGTTCACCACCGTCACGCTGGTGGTCTCCGCGATCGGCGGTGCCGTGGCGGGCGTGGTGGCGGACCGGGTCGGCCGGGTCAGGGCCCTGATGATCACGGTGATCACGTACGCGGTGTTCACAGTGGCCTGCGGCTTCGCACCCACCTACGAGACCCTGCTGGTCTTCCGGGCCCTCCAGGGCCTCGGCTTCGGCGGCGAGTGGGCGGTCGGCGCGATCCTGGTCGCCGAGTACGCGAGCGCGAAGCACCGGGGGCGCACCCTCGGCGCGATCCAGAGCTCGTGGGCCGTCGGCTGGGCGCTGGCGGCGATCGTCTACACGCTGGTCTTCTCCTTCGTCGGCGACACCCTGGCCTGGCGCGTGATGTTCTGGACCGGGGCGCTGCCCGCCCTGCTGGTGGTGTGGCTGCGCCGCCGGGTGCACGACGCCCCGCGGGCGGTCGCGGCCCGTGAACACGGCCCGCGGCGGGGATCGTTCGCGGCAATCTTCCGGCCGGGCACGGCCGAGGCGCCGGGGCTGCTGCGCACGACGGTCTTCGCGGGCCTGCTGTCCACGGGCGTGCAGGGCGGCTACTACACGCTGGCGACCTGGGTGCCGACGTACCTCAAGAGCGAGCGCGGTCTGTCGGTCGTCGGTACCGGCGGCTATCTGACGTTCCTGATCTCCGGCGCCTTCCTGGGCTACCTGACGGGCGGTTACCTCACCGACCGGCTGGGCCGCCGCCGCAACGTCTGGCTCTTCGCGCTGCTGTCGGCGGTCTGCATCCTGGCGTACGCGAACATCCCCAGCGGCGCCAAC
Organism: Streptomyces sp. NPDC051636; assembly: GCF_044453765.1. NCBI lineage: Bacteria > Bacillati > Actinomycetota > Actinomycetes > Kitasatosporales > Streptomycetaceae > Streptomyces > Streptomyces sp. NPDC051636. The sequence goes on from NZ_JBITDA010000011.1 coordinate 47,975, forward strand.
ACCCTTCTGCTGGTGCTCGGGTTCCCGCTCGGCTTCTGCATGTCGGCCATCTTCAGCGGCTTCGGCTCCTACCTGAGCGAGCTGTACCCCACCGCGGTGCGCGGCACGGGGCAGGGCTTCACGTACAACACCGGCCGCGCGGTGGGCGCGGTCTTCCCGACCTTGGTGGGCTTCCTGGCCGACAGCTGGGGCGTCGGCGGCGCGCTGGTCTTCGGCGCGGTCGGGTACGGCATCGCGGCGCTGGCTCTGCTGGGGCTGCCGGAGACGCGCGGAACGGAGCTGGGGTGACCGCAGTGAACCGAACCGAAGACCGTCCCCTGACCCTCGTCGAGGAGCACGCGCACGCGTGGAGCCCGGCAACCGCGCGCGCCCGCATGCGGGAGGGCCTGGCGGGCCCCACCGCCGGGGTCGCCGCGGGCCACACGCAGGCCAACCTGATCTCGGTGCCCGCCGACTGGGCCTACGACATGCTGCTGTTCTGCCAGCGCAACCCCAGGCCCTGTCCGGTGCTCGACGTCACGGACGCCGGTTCCGTCACCACCGTCCTCGCCGAGGGCGCGGACCTGCGCACCGACCTGCCGCGCTACCGGGTGTGGCGGGACGGCGAGCTGGTGGACGAGCCGACCGACGTGCGCGCCCACTGGCGGGACGACCTGGTTTCGTTCCTGATCGGGTGCAGCTTCACCTTCGAGTGGGCGCTCGCCGGGGCCGGGGTGCCGATCCGCCACGTCGAGCAGGGCCGCAACGTGCCGATGTACGTCACCAGCCGCCAGTGCCGTCCGGCGGGGCGGCTGCGGGGTCCGATGGTGGTGTCCATGCGCCCGGTGCCGCCGGAGCACCTGACGGCCGCGATCCGGGAGAGCAGTCTGCTCCCGGCGGTGCACGGCAGCCCCGTGCACTGCGGCGATCCGACGGCGCTCGGCATCGGCGACCTCGGCCGGCCCGACTTCGGCGACCCGGTGGCCCCCGAGCCCGACGACATTCCGGTCTTCTGGGCCTGCGGAGTCACCCCGCAGGCCGCCGTGATGGCCTCGCGCCCGCCGTTCGCCATCACGCACGCGCCGGGCCAGATGTTCCTCACCGACGCCCGCGACGAGCAGTACCGCGTGGCCTGACCGCACCGGACACGAAAGACACGGAAGAAGATCCATGACCTCGATCGATCTCAACGCCGACCTCGGCGAGGGCTTCGGCCGCTGGCGGCTCACCGACGACGAACGCCTGCTGTCCGTCGTCACCAGCGCCAACGTGGCATGCGGCTTCCACGCCGGGGACGCGGCCACCATGCGCCGGGTGTGCGAGCTGGCGGCCGAGCGCGGCGTGACGGTCGGCGCGCAGGTCTCCTACCGGGACCTGGCGGGGTTCGGGCGGCGCGCGATGGACGTGCCCCCCGCCGAACTGGCGGCGGAGGTCGCCTACCAGATCGGCGCCCTGGAGGTCTTCGCACGCGCGGCGGGCGCGGGTGTCGCGTACGTGAAGCCGCACGGTGCCCTGTACAACCGCGTGGTGCACGACGAGGAGCAGGCTCAGGCGGTGGTCGACGGCGTGCTCCTGGCGGACGCCTCGCTCCCCGTACTGGGCCTGCCCGGCTCCCGGCTGCTGGACCTCGCCCGCAAGGCGGGACTGCCCTCCGTCACGGAGGCGTTCGCGGACCGGGCGTACACCGAGAACGGCACGCTCGTGCCGCGCGGCCAGGACGGCGCGGTGGTCAGCGACCCGGAGACGGTCGTGGAGCGCTCGGTGGAGCTGGCGCGCTCCGGCACGGTCACCGCGCACTCCGGCACGCGCATCGAGGTGCGCGCCCGCTCTCTGTGCCTGCACGGGGACACGCCGGGCGCGGTCGAACTGGCCCGCCGGGTGCGTGAGCGGCTGGAGGCTTCGGGCGTGACGGTGGAGGCCTTCGCATGAGGGCGCTGCCGGTCGGCGACCGCGGGCTGCTGGTCGAGGTCGCCTCGGAGGAGGAGGCCCAGGCGCTGCACGCGGAACTCCTGCGGCGCCGTACGGAAGGCATGCTGTCCGTCCGTGAGATCGTGCCCGCGGCCCGCACGGTCCTCCTCGACGGCCTCGACGACCCGGAACGCCTGGCATCCGAACTGACCGCCTCCGAGATGCCGCCCGCTCCCCCACGCGCGCGTGAGGTCGTCGAACTCCCGGTCCGCTACGACGGCGCGGACCTCGCCGACGTCGCCGCCCACTGGAACGTGCCGGAGCGGGAGGTGGCCCGCATCCACGCGGCCACCGAGTTCACCGTCGCCTTCTGCGGGTTCGCCCCCGGCTTCGGCTACCTCACCGGCCTGCCGCCGCGCTACGACGTGCCGCGCCGGGCCACTCCGCGCACGTCCGTCCCGGTCGGTGCCGTGGCGCTGGCGGGCCCCTACACGGGCGTGTACCCGCGGTCGTCGCCGGGCGGCTGGCAGCTGATCGGTACGACGGACGCGGTCCTGTGGGACCACGCGCGCGTGCCGGCCGCGCTCCTGTCACCGGGCGCGCGCGTCCGCTTCGTACCGGTGGGGCCGGTGGGGACCGCATGACCGACCGGGCGCTCGTCGTCGTACGGGCCGGGGCGCTGACCACCGTGCAGGACCGGGGGCGGCCCGGGTACGCCCACCTCGGCGTGCCCCGCTCCGGGGCGCTCGACCCGCCCGCTGCGGCGCTCGTCAACCGGCTGGTGGGCAACGCGCCCGACGCAGCCGTCCTGGAGACGACGCTCACCGGCTGTGCCCTGCGGCCGCGTTCGGCGGTCACCGTGGCGGTCGCGGGTGCGCCGTGCCCGGTGACGGTGGGCGGGCGTCCGGCCGCCTGGGGCGCGCCGGTCGTGGTGCCCGCCGGCGAGGTGCTCGAGGTGGGGACGGCCGAGCGGGGAGTACGCGCCTACGTGGGCGTCTCCGGCGGCATCGCCGTCGAGCCGGTGCTCGGCAGCCGTGCCACGGACCTGCTGTCCGGCCTCGGACCGGCACCGCTCGCGGACGGGGCCGTGCTGCCCCTCGGGAGTCCTTCAGCTCCGCACGCGCGCGTGGACGTCGCCCCGCAGCCGTGCCCGCCGGCCGAGTTGGTCCTGCGGGTGACACTCGGCCCGCGCGACGACTGGTTCACGCCCGGGGCCGTCCGCGACCTCACCTCGCGCACGTTCCGCGTGTCGTCGGCGAGCAACCGCATCGGCCTGCGCACGGAGGGACCCGCCCTGGAGCGGGCCCGTTCCGGCGAACTGCCCAGCGAGGGCATGGTCCTCGGCGCGGTCCAGGTCCCGCCGGACGGCCGGCCCGTGGTCTTCCTGGCCGACCACCCGACCACCGGTGGCTACCCGGTGATCGCGGTGGTCCGCGCGGCCGACCTCCCGGCAGCCGGGCAGGCGCTGCCGGGCACCCCGGTCCGCTTCGTGGCCGTACGCCGCCGTTGAGCCGTCAGGCGGCGTCCGGCCGCTGGGCGACCGACAGGGACGGCGAGCGCGGCGGACACCGCGTGGGCGGTGCTGAGGCCGAGGCGGGCGCCGGTGCCATGTGCGCGGTGCCACAGCTCGTCGGCGGCCGGCCGCACCGGCTGTCACCCGGTGTTCACACGGCAGGCCCGTCCGGTGCGATCCGGCTGCGTACCGCCGTCTGGACCTCGGCTTCCTCGGCCGGATCGGCGGCGAGCCGGCGCAGTTGCTCGACCACGCGGGCGTCAGCGGTCTCGGCGTGCCGGGCGGCGAGTTCGCGGGTGGTCTCCTCGCAGTCCCAGAGGCATTCGACGGCGAATCCGGTGGCGAAGGACGGGTCGGTGGCGGCCAGCGCGCGGGCGGCACGGCCACGGAGGTGCGAGGAGGCCGTCTCGCGGTAGACATGGCGCAGGACGGGGGCGGCGCAGGCGATGCCGAGGCGTCCGGTGCCGTCGACGAGGGTCCACAGGGTCGGCGCGTCGGGGCCCTCGCCCCGTACGGCCTCGCGGAGGGCGCCGAGGACGAGGTCGCTGTCCTGTGCGCCGCCGCGGCAGGCGAGCATGCGTCCGGCGGCGGCGCCGAGGGCGTCGGGCCGGTGGGCCCATCCGCGCGCGCGGTCGACGGCGGCGATGCTGCGCATCCGTTCGAAGGCGTCGAGGGCGGCCTCCACGACGGGCGTCGTTCCGTCGGCCAGTGCGGCCTCGATCAGGTCGAGGGCGGCCGGGTCGTTGCTGTCGGCGAGGTAGCGCAAGGCGGTGCACCGGGCTCCCTCGGTGCCGTCCTTGGCGGCCCGTACGATCTCCGGCCGGTCCTCGGGTCCCGCGACGGCGACCAGACAGCGGGCGGCCGGGACGTGCAGGGCGGCCCCGCGTTCGACGCCCTGCTGGGCCCACTCGAAGACGGCCCGCACGCTCCAGTCCGGGCGGGGCCCGCCGGGCCGCAGCTGCCGCTGCCAGCGGTCGAAACAGCCCGTCTCCTGGGCGGCACGCACGCGTGTGGCGATCGATTCGCGCGGATCCTCGGCCCACAGCCGCCACGGCCGGGGCTCGAAGGCGTCGCGCACGGTGGCGGCCAGCTCGGCCTCGCCCTCGGGATCGGCGGGGAAGCGCGCCAGGACGGGCGCGGCGAGGGCCCGCAGGCCCGCGTCGTCGTCCCTGAGAGCCAGTTCGTCGAGGGCCCAGGCCCAGTTGGAGCCGTGGGCGGCGTACCTGCGCAGCAGTTCGAGCGCGTCCCGCCTGCCGTACGAGGCGAGGTGGCCGAGGACGGCGAGCGCGAGACCCGTGCGGGACTCCTCGGTGTCGAGGACGTCCTCGGGGTCGAAGAGGTGTGCCTCGATGGCGTCGAGTTCGCCGTTCAGGTCGAGGTACAGGCGGGCGTAGTAGAGGGAGCGGTTCTCCACCTGCCAGTCGTGGCGGGGGTCGCGCAGCACGCAGTGGTTCAGGGCCGCGAGCGCTTCGGCGCGCGGGGCGGTGAGCGCGTGCAGCGTGCCGTCGCCGCGGCCCCGCTGGAGCAGACCGAGCAGCGTACCGCTGGGCGCTATGACCGGATCGAACATGGGAAACAGCCTCACATCAAGCGTCGATGCAACCGGGGAACACGCATTACCTGGCCGCGTGACACAACGTCGGGGCGCCCGCCGTCTCTTGCTTGCTGTAGACCATCTCTCTCTGCCTCTCGTCTGTGGCCCATGCGGACCGCATCACGGCCCGCGTGGTGCGGCAACACCTGCCCAGCCATCGCGTCCGTGAATCACGACGTCATGATGACCCGCGGGTTTCTCCTGCCGCGACCGTATTTCCGGCGGCCCTTTACCGCCTCCCCCGTTTTCCGTGTCGTACCTGGTCAGGACGTTCGTATCAGTGTGCGGCGAACAATTCCAGGAGTTCCGTCTTGCCGAACATCCGGGCGGTGTCGACGGCCGACGGTGTCCCCGCTCCGGGATCGGCGCCACCTTCCAGAAGAGCTTTGATCACGTCCGTCTCGCCCTTGAAGACGGCCCCCGCGAGCGGGGTCTGGCCCCGGTCGTTCACCTGGTCGGCCGCGGCGCCCCGGGCGAGCAGCTCGCGCACCGCGTCGGCGTGGCCGTGGTACGCGGCGAGCATGACCAGCGAGTCACCGCGGTCGTTGGTGAGGCCGGCCGGAACTCCCGCGTCGACGTACGCCGCGAGCGCCTCGGTGCGCCCCTGCCGGGCCAGATCGAAGATCTTGGTCGCCAGCTCCACGACCTCGGGGTCGGGGGCTTCACTCATCGGCCGGCACCGCCTCTCGTTGCAACCGTTCAGGTGAATCGCAAGGGTACTGGCTCCGGCCGCACATGACCCGATCTGCCCGAGGTAAGGATCGCCAGGAGATCACCCCAGGCCCCGTCCGGCACAGGAGTCCCGCTCAACCGGGCCAACACCCCGCCACCGACCGGAGGAAATCGGCAGCAATTCACCCAGTTGCACCTTTTATCGTATGGATACATGCTGTGATCCTGGAAGGACTCAGGGTGACTGTCCCCCTCGACACCAGGAGACCTCAAATGATCCTCTCCATCTCAGGCGTCGTCCTGCTCGGCATCGTCGTCTTCCTCTTCTTCCGGAAGGACGGACTCAAGGGATCGCACGCATGCATCTCGGCCCTGTTCGGCTTCTACCTGGCGAGCACGGCCATCGCCCCGAGCATCAAGGCCGGGGGCGAGAGCCTGGCGAGCCTCCTGGGCGGCATCAAGTTCTGAACGCCCTGACGCCGCCCGTCCCGTCCGCATCCACCCTGAGGAGACAGCAGTGGCCCGGCGCCCTCTCCCCCGCATTCTGAGCAACGGCAGCGCACAGATCGCCAGGAGCCGGGAGCTGGCCCGGACGGCGGCCGACAGCGCCACCGACGTCCTCCACCCGCTGATCACCATCACGCGCGGGCTGCGCCGGCTGGTCTCGGCCGGCCTGCGCAGGTGGGCGGAGACGCCCAAGGACCGGCGCGGACCGCTGCTGTTCCTGGCCGCCTCGGCGGTCATGGTGGTGGCTCTGGTGCCGTACGGACCGCTGCTCGCCGCCATCACCCTGATGGCGGCGGCGGCGTGGCACGGCCGGGACCGCACACCGCCCGGGCCCGACAGATCCGAGGAGTCCCGGACGCAGCGCCTTCAGTCGCTGTACGAGGCCCTCGTGCCGTACTTCTCGACGGCCGAGGACCCTGCTCCGCTGTACGCGCACGCCGGGGACTGGGAGAAGGCTTTCGTCGCCCACGAGTTCGACGACGCGGGGCGGGTCGGACACCTGGTGATCCGGTACCCGGCGTACTTCCCGGACGGCGAGCCCGAGGCCCGCGCGCGGATCGAGCAGTTGCTCGCCGCGAAGGCCGGGCGGGGCCGCGAGTACCACTTCACGTGGCACGAGGAGGCCAACGAACTCACGGTCACCGTCCTCCCGCCGCTGCCCACCGACATCGCCGCCCAGCGGTTCGTCACCGCGCCCGGCGAGACGGTCCTCGGCTTCACCGACCCGACCGAGGTCCAGCGCACGCTGCCCCTCTCCTACGGCGAGGAACAGCGGGACGTGCCTCCGGTCGTGTGGCGCACCGGCCTGCGCTCGACCGAGCCGCACCTGCTGGTCATGGGCCGGCCGGGCAGCGGCACCTCGACCCTGCTGCGGTCCATCGCGCTCCAGGCCCTCCAATGCGGTGACGTGCTCATCGTCGACGGCGGTGGCACCGGCGACTACGCCTGCCTGACGGGGCGGGACGGGGTGCTCGCGGTGGAGTGCGGGCTGGCCGGGGCGCTGGCCAGCCTCGAGTGGGCGGCGCACGAGACGGAACGGCGCATCATCGCGGTCAACCGGGCGCGGCAGGCGGGGCAACCGCCGCCGGACGACACCAAGCGGCCACTGTGGATCCTGCTGGACCGGCCGAGCGCCCTCGCCCACGTGGCCGCGGCGGACGGGCGCAAGGATCCGCAGGCGCTGCTCCAGGTGCCGCTGCGGCACGGCCGGGCGGCCAATGTGACCGTGGCCGTGGCCGAGCAGTTCGACAGCGCGGAGGCGTTGAGCGAGGCGGTACGGCAGCACACGCGCGCGCGTGTCGTGCTCGGGGCCGCGGCGGTGGAGCAACTGGTCGATGTGCTGGGCGTGCCGCCGCACACGACGCCGCCGGCCGAGGTCCCGCCGGGGCGGGGGTACGCGCGGCTGGGCCATGGGCCGGTCCATCGGCTGCAGGTGCCCTCGACTCCCGATCCCTACGACGACGCGACCAGCGATGCCGAGCGGCAGGCCGTGATGGCGTTGCTGCCGCCGCGGACGACGCCGGCGGACGGGGAGGCGGTGCCGGCGGAGACGGCGGAGACGGTGCCCGCGGAGGCTGTGGTGGCGGAGAGTTCGTGAGCTTGCCGTGAGCTGCGGCAGGGGAACTCGCCCGCGCCGGCGAAGAGGCCGCCGCGCCCACCCGTGCCGCCCCAAGCGGCACGACCACCCGCAGCTACATGGCCTGTCGGCCAACCGCTGCGGGTGGGCTCCCGCCGGTCGCCATCGAGGCGATCCGGCCCCAGCGCCACGACAGCACGCAGCCACGCGTCCGCTGCTGAGCTGGCCCCGCGGCGACGCGGAACCGCAGGGGCCGCTCCTGTGCTCAGCCCCTACGCCACGAACGTCCGCGGGGACTCCGTCCCTCCGCTCGCGCCCGTCTCCACCAGCTGTGCGGCGGCGGCCAGCCGGGCCGCCGCCTCTTCCGCCAGGGCTCCGCCGACGGTGAAGGGCAGCCGCACGTAGCCCTCGAAGGCGCCGTCGACGCCGAAGCGGGGGCCGGACGGGACGCGTACGCCGACGCGCTCGCCCGCTTCCGCGAGGCGTGAGCCGGAGAGGCCTCCCGCGCGGACCCACAGGGTGAGGCCGCCCTTGGGGACCTGGAATTCCCAGGTGGGCAGCTCGCGGCGGACGGCGGTGACCAGGGCGTCGCGGTTCTCGCGGGCCTGGGTGCGGCGGAGTTCCACCGCCTGTTCCCAGCCGCCGGTGCTGAAGAGCCAGTTGACGGCGAGCTGCTCCAGGACGGGGGTGCCCAGGTCGGCGTAGGCGCGCGCGGCGACCAGGCTGCGGATCACGTCCGGGGCCGCGCGTACCCAGCCGATGCGCATTCCGGCCCAGAAGGCCTTGCTCGCCGAGCCGACCGTGATCACCGTGGAGCCGGCCGGGTCGAAGCCGCACACCGGGCGCGGCATCGCGGCGCCGTCGAGGTCCTCGTCCAGCCACAGATCGCTCATCGTCTCGTCGGCGACGAGCACCGTGCCCGCCGATCGCGCCGCGTCCACCAGCCGGCGCCGCTGGTCCTCGTCGGCGAGGGCGCCGGTGGGGTTGTGGAAGTCGGCGACGACGTACGCGAGCCGGGGGGCGGCGTCCCGCAGCACCTGGCGCCAGCGGTCCATGTCCCACCCGCTGAGCCCCTCGCCCATCGCGACCGGCACGAGCCGGGCGCCCGCCTCCCGCATCAACTGGAGGATGTTGGCGTACGACGGCGACTCGACGGCGATGCGCTCGCCGCGGCCCGCGAAGAGGTGGCAGATGGCGTCGATGGCGCCCATGGCCCCCGTGGTGACCATGATCTGCTCGGGCATGGTCGGTATCCCGCGCGCGCTGTACCGCTCGGCGATCATGGAGCGCAGCGCCGGGAGGCCGGCGGGGTAGTCGCCGTGCGTGTGGGCGTACGGCGGCAGTTCCTCCAGGGCGCCCTGCACCGCGCGCGTGAGCCACGGTTCGGGGGCGGGCAGGGCCGCGCAGCCCAGGTCGATGATCGAGCCCAGCGCCTCGGGGGGCAGGGGCTCCAGACCTCGTGCGGGCAGGGGGTTGCCCGCCGGGACCGCCGTCCAGCTGCCCGCACCGCGCCGGGACTCCAGGAAGCCCTCGGTGCGCAGCGCCTCGTAGGCGGCCGCGACCGTGGTGCGGCTGACGGAGAGGGCGAGCGCCAGTTCGCGCTCGGCGGGCAGCCTGGCGGCCACCGGCACCCGGCCCTCGAGGACCAGCAGCCGGATGCCGTCGGCGAGCGCCCGGTAGGCGGGCGGACGGCGCGTGCCGGGACCGGCGGGGCGGTCCTGCTGGGAGTTGAGCAGGCGGGCGAGCTGCGCGGCGCCCACCGATGAGGTCCACTGCGCCATGACGATCAGTCCACCTTCTCCGAATTGGCCATGGATGGCTTCTCTTTCCAAGCCACAGAGTGGCATGCGCCAGGCCACTACCACCACCGGGGGGGACCCTTTGTCCGTGAAGTCGTCCGTGAAGTCGTCCGCGAAGCAGCACGTGGCGAGGCGGTTGATCCAGTTGTACGCCGGGCTGGTGCTGTACGGCGTGAGTTCCGCGCTCCTCGTGGAGGCCGGTCTCGGTCTCGAGCCCTGGAACGTCCTGCACCAGGGCCTCGCGGAACTCACGGGACTGAGCATGGGCGTGGTGCTGACGATCCTGGGCGCGGCCGTCCTGCTGCTGTGGATCCCGCTGCGCCAGCGCCCGGGCCTGGGCACCGTCTCCAACGTCCTGGTCATCGGTCCCGCCATGGACGCCGGTCTGTCGGCGCTGCCCCACACGCACGTCCTGGCCGTACGGATACCGCTCCTCCTCGCCGGCATCGTGCTCAACGGCGCGGCGACCGGCCTCTACATCGCCGCGAACTTCGGCCCCGGCCCCCGCGACGGCCTGATGACCGGGCTGCACCGGCGCACGGGCCGCTCGATCCGCCTGATCCGTACCGCGGTGGAGATCACCGTCGTCGCCACCGGCTTCGTCCTGGGCGGCACCGTCGGTGTGGGCACCGTCCTGTACGCGCTGTCCATCGGCCCGCTGGCCCAGCTCTTCCTGCGCGTGTTCGCCGTTCCGTCGGCATCCGGAGGCAGCACGGTCGTTGCCAAGGGGATAGCGGAGAGGGTGATACTGCGTCCGTGAGCACGCTCGTACGCCACCCGTACCTGGACCATCCCGGCCCCATCGCCTTCGCCCACCGGGGCGGGGCCGCCGACGGACTGGAGAACACCGTGGCGCAGTTCCGCCGCGCGGTGGAGCTCGGCTACCGGTACATCGAGACCGACGTGCACGCCACGGCGGACGGCAAGCTGGTCGCCTTCCACGACGCGGCCCTGGACCGGATCACGGACGGGGCGGGCCGGATCGCCGACCTGCCCTGGGACGACGTCCGGCACGCGCGCGTGGCGGGCCGCGAGCCGGTGCCGCTCTTCGAGGAACTGCTGGAGACCTTCCCGGACGTCCGCTGGAACGTCGACGTCAAGGCGGAGCCCGCTCTGCGGCCGCTGCTGGCGCTGATCGAGCGCACGAACGCCTGGGACCGCGTCTGCGTCGGCTCCTTCTCGGAGGCACGGGTGCTGCGCGCCCAGCGGCTGGCCGGACCGCGTCTGGCCACGTCCTTCGGCACGCGCGGGGTGCTCAGCCTCCGGCTGCGCTCCTGGGGGCTGCCCGCCGCGGTGCGCCGGTCCGCGGTCGCCGCGCAGGTGCCCGAGTCCCAGTCGGGTGTCCAGGTGGTCGACCACCGCTTCGTCCGCGTCGCCCACGCGCGCGGGCTGCAGGTGCACGTGTGGACGATCAACGAGCCCGAGCGGATGCACCGGCTTCTGGACCTGGGTGTCGATGGCATCATGACCGATCACATCGAGATGTTGCGCAAGGTCATGGAGGACCGGGGCGTCTGGGTCTCAGCGGTCTGAGCACCCGGCCGCCGGGCCCGAGCCCTTCGCGCGGCACCATCAGCGGGGAAGCGAGGGCACGGGTGGGCACCGACACCGTGCGGACCCAGCCGGCCGACGAGGCCGGCGAGCGACGGCGCGAACAGCACGGCTGGTACTTCTACGACTGGGCGTGCTCGGTCTACTCGACGAGCGTGCTGACCGTGTTCCTCGGCCCCTACCTGACGTCGGTCGCCGAGTCGGCGGCGGACGCGGACGAATTCGTCCATCCCCTGGGGGTGCCGGTCCGGGCCGGGTCCTTCTTCGCGTACTCGGTGTCCCTGTCGGTGGTCCTGGCGGTCGTGGTGATGCCCCTGGTGGGCAGCGCGGCCGACCGCACGGGCCGCAAGAAGCCCCTCCTGGGGGCAGCCGCCTACGTGGGGGCCGCGGCGACGACCGGCATGTTCTTCCTCGACGGCGACCGCTATCTGCTGGGCGGCGTCCTGCTCGTCGTCGCGAACGCGGCGCAGTCCGTGGCGATGATGCTCTACAACTCCTACCTGCCGCAGATCGCCCCGCCCGCGGAACGCGACGCGGTCTCCTCCCGGGGCTGGGCCTTCGGTTACGCGGCGGGCTCCCTGGTCCTGATCGCCAACCTGGTGCTGTACTCCGCGCACGACACCTTCGGGCTCTCCGAGACGGCGGCCGTCCGGGTCTGTCTGGCGTCGGCCGGCCTGTGGTGGGGCGCCTTCACGCTCGTACCGCTGCGGCGGCTGCGCGACCGCCGGACCAAAACGGCGCGGCAAGCCACGGCGCCCGGGCTGCGGCAGCTCGCGGCCACCGTCCGGGACATGCGCCGCCACCCGCTGACGCTCGCCTTCCTGCTGGCGTACCTCGTCTACAACGACGGCATCCAGACCGTGATCTCCCAGGCCTCGGTCTACGGCTCCGAGGAACTGGGCCTCGGGCAGTCGACCCTCATCACGGCCGTGCTCCTGGTGCAGATGCTGGCCGTCGCGGGTGCTGTGGCGATGGGGCGGCTGGCCCGCACGTACGGCGCCAAGCGGACGATCCTCGGGTCGCTGGTCGCCTGGACGGTCACCCTGGGCGCCGGGTACTTCCTTCCCGCCGGGGCTCCGGTGTGGTTCTTCGTGCTGGCCGCGGGGATCGGGCTGGTGCTGGGCGGCAGCCAGGCGCTCTCCCGGTCGCTGTTCTCGCACCTGGTTCCGCCCGGGAAGGAGGCCGAGTACTTCTCGGCGTACGAGATGAGCGACCGCGGGATGAGCTGGCTCGGCCCGCTGCTGTTCGGGGTCACCTACCAGCTGACCGGGAGCTATCGCTCGGCGATCATCTCGCTGGTTGCCTTCTTCGTCATCGGGTTCACGCTCCTCGCGCGGGTCCCGGTGCGGCGGGCGATCGGCGAGGCGGGCAACCCGGTTCCGGAGAAGATTTAGCGCTCAACACGAAAGGGCGGTAGTGTACGCGTTTGGCCTGCCAGGCGTACCGTTACTGCGCGTCAAAGAAGCCGAAACGCTGGGTGACATCTGCTATCAGATGTGACAAACCGGGCGCCGGTGGGTACAACAAGGGGCGGCTACGACGGCGACGCATGACCCGGAACGGGACTCGGAACGGGAATCTTTACCGCCGACCGGACGTTGACCGGATGACGACGACAGCGACACCTGTCCTGTGGGCGACAAGCCCGGGAGGCACGATTCATGAGTGAGCGAGCTCTTCGCGGTACGCGCCTCGTGGTGACCAGCTACGAGACGGACCGCGGCATCGACCTGGCGCCGCGCCAGGCCGTGGAGTACGCATGTGAGAAGGGGCACCGATTCGAGATGCCCTTCTCGGTCGAGGCGGAGATCCCGCCGGAGTGGGAGTGCAAGGTCTGCGGGGCCCAGGCACTCCTGGTGGACGGCGACGGCCCCGAGGAGAAGAAGGCCAAGCCCGCGCGTACGCACTGGGACATGCTGATGGAGCGGCGCACCCGCGAGGAACTCGAAGAGGTCCTCGAGGAGCGTCTTGCGGTACTGCGCTCCGGGGCGATGAACATCGCGGTTCATCCCCGGGACAGCCGCAAGAGCGCCTAGTCCCTGCGGGACTGGGCGGTTTTTCAGCGCACGTGAGCAACCGCGGGCGCCGTACGTGAAGTCGGCGTACGGCGCCCGCGGTTTTTGTGCTGCACAGCCCCCCGAGGGAGCCCTCAGCGAGTCAACGGCGGCCGCTGCTCCCGCGGGGCGTCCCCCGGCTCGTCCCTGACGACCTCGCCCTGGACGACCTTGCCGTCGGGGTGGTGCATGCGCGCCTGCTGGAAGGCGTCGCCCAGGCTGCCGGGGGCGGCCTCGCGGAGTTTGCGGTCGAAGGTGCGCTCGGCGTAGCGGCTCAGGGCCTTCTGGACCGGCGGGACAAGGAGCAGCAAGCCCACCGCGTCCGAGATCAGCCCCGGGATCACCAGCAGCAGGCCGCCGAGCATCATCAGCCCGTTGCCGGAGCCCTTCGAGAGCGAGCCGCCCCGTTGCAACGCCTCGTTGAGGTTCTGGAAGGCGCGGCGGCCCGCCCGCTTGATGACCACGGAGCCGGCCACGAAGCCCGCCACCAGCAGCAGGAACACGGCGAAGCCGCTCGCCGCGCCCGCGACCACGGACAGCAGCCAGATCTCCAGTACCAGCCAGGCGGCGATCCCCAGCGGCAGGAACGTACGCAGCCGGGAGCGCCGGGGCCGGGCGGTGGGGTGCGGAGGGGTCGAAGCGCCAGTCGTCATGCGACCAGTGTGCCCGGACCCTGCTCAGCGCGGGATAAGGGGCTGATCAACAGGGACCGGTCACCGGGCCTGCTCGCCCTTGCCCGTGATCCTGCCCAGCCGCTCCCCCACGCCCCACGCCGTGACCCGCCACAGCGCCTCCACGACGATGTTGCGGCTCATCTTGGAGTCGCCGAGTTCCCGCTCGACGAACGTGATCGGCACCTCGACCACGTGGTAACCGGCCTTGACGGCACGCCGGGCCAGGTCGACCTGGAAGCAGTACCCCTGCGAGGCCACGTCGTCGAGGCCGAGACCCTCCAGGGTCTCGCGGCGGAAGGCGCGGAAGCCGCCGGTCACGTCGCGGATCGGCACGTCGAGCATGAGCCGCGAATAGGTGGAGCCGCCGCGCGAGAGGAACTCGCGGGACTTCGGCCAGTTCACCACCCGGCCGCCGGGCACCCAGCGGGAGCCGAGCACGAGGTCGGCGCCCTTGAGGGCGGTGAGCAGTCGGGGCAGTTCCTCGGGCTGGTGCGAGCCGTCGGCGTCCATCTCGACCAGCACGCCGTAGCCGTTGTCCAGGCCCCAGCGGAAACCCGCGAGATAGGCGGCGCCGAGGCCCTCCTTGCCCTTGCGGTGCAGCACCTGGACGTGGTCGTCCTCGGCGGCCAGTTCGTCGGCGAGCTTGCCCGTGCCGTCGGGGCTGTTGTCGTCCGCCACCAGCACGTGCGCCTCGGGGACGGCCTTGCGCACCCGGCCGACGATGGACTTGATGTTCTCCGCCTCGTTGTAGGTCGGGATGATCACCAAGGCCGTGCCGAGCGGACCGAACTGCCTCCCCCGGTCCTGTGCCGCGCGGGTCCCGTCGCCGTCGTTCACTGCTGCCCCTTCACATGTCGTACGCAGGGTCCACCATAGTGGCCGCCGCCTGCGCCGACGTGACAGCTCGTTCGTATGGTGGTGTCGATTCCCAAAGAGCGGGGTAAGAATGTGCTTTTCGGTCTACGCCCCGCTGCGGATGGGGGCCCGGCGCCCTTCGGGCCGACCTGGGACCCGCTGGCTGCGGATCGACCGAAAGCCGTTGTCTACTGAGCGCCCGGGCCCCACCCGGGTCACACCTTCCCGACCCGGTCGGAAGCGTTCCCGCGTCCGCGCGGGCGCTGAGCCTGGCTCCCAGCGACGGTGCCCGGTGCGGCACACCGTCCCTGACCCAGCGGCGCTGCGACGCGTGCGCGAAATGCTCCCCGGTCGGGCGTCCGGTGGTGGACTCGGCCGAACCTACCGGCCCGCCGCCGCTGGCTGTCAACAGCCGTCTGACCTGCGCAGACACGATCAATCGCCGGGTCAGAGCCGAGGATGCGCAGGTCGCGCGACGCAGCAGCGGCGGCCGATCGCCGCCGCGCCACCCCGGGAGATCACTCGCCCGGCCGTACGAACACCGTCCGTCCGCCCACAACGGTCCGCAGGCAGACCGGCAGGTCGCGGCCAGGGGTCAGATCGGGCAGTCCGGGGGTGCCCGAACGGGGATCGGTCGACCAGCGTGCGACGCGGTCGTCGGGGGCCTGGACGACGAGCGCGTCGGTACGCCAGACGGCGTAGTCGGCGGGCGCGCCGGGCACCAGGACACCCGCGTCGTCCCGCCCGACGGCCCGCCAGCCGCCGCGCGTGTGGGCGGTGAACGCGGCGCGTACGGAGATCCGGTGCCCGGGTGTGCGGTGGAAGGCGGCCGCGCGGACCGTGCCCCACGGGTCGAGGGGCGTGACCGGGCTGTCGGAGCCGAAGGCGAGGGGCACGCCGGCCCGCAGCAGAGCGGCGAAGGGGTTCATCGCGCGGGCCCGCTCCGCACCCACACGCCGGGCGTACATGCCGTCCTCGCCGCCCCACAGCGCGTCGAAGGCGGGCTGGACGGAGGCGGTCAGGCCGAGCTCGGCGAAGGCCGCGATCGTCTCGGGGGTGAGCATCTCGGCGTGCTCGACGCGGTGCCGGGCGGCGCGCACGCGGGCGAGCCCGACCTTCTCGGCGGCGGCCCGTACGCCCTCGACGACGGCGGTGACGGCGGCGTCGCCGATGGCGTGGAAGCCCGCCTGGAGGCCCGCTTCGGTGCAGGCGGCGACGTGCTCGGCGACGGCGGCCGCGTCGAGGTAGGCGGTACCGGTGTGGCCGGCGTCGGCGTACGGCTCGTGCAGGCAGGCGGTGTGCGAACCGAGGGCGCCGTCGACGAACAGGTCTCCGCCCGCGCCGAGCGCGCCCAGCTCCCGCGCCTTGGCGACACCTTCGTCGGCCCGTTCCGCCCAGTAGCCGAGCACGCGCGGTCCGGGCTGCTCGGCGGCGAGCCGCAGCAGGCCGGTGAAGTCCTCCTCGGAGGAGATCCGCGGTCCTCCGCACTCGTGCACGGACCCGATGCCGCGGGAGGCGGCGTGCGCGAGGGCGGCCCGCTGGGCCTCGGCGCGCTGGGCGGGGGTGATGGCGGCGAACGCGGCGGCGCGGACGGCGTGGTGGTCGTCGCGGGTGAGCGGGGCGTCGGCGCGGGACACCTCGCCCGGGACCAGGTCGAGCAGGGCCGTCGTGACGACCGCCGAGTGGACGTCGATCCGGGAGAGGTACAGCGGGCGCCCACCGGTGGCCGCGTCGAGCTCCGCGCGGGCCGGGGGGCGGCCTCCGGGCCAGCGGGCGGCGTCCCAGCCGTGCCCGAGCAGGACGCGGTCGTCCGGGCGGGCGGCGGCGAAGTCCCGTACGCGGGCGAGGGCCGCCTCCAGGGAGGGGGTGCCGGACAGGTCCAGGCCGGTCAGCGCGAGGCCGGTGGCCGTGGTGTGCACATGGGCGTCGGTGAACGCCGGGGTGACCAGGGCCCCGTCCAGGTCGACCACCTCGTCGACGCCGTCCGCGAAGGCGTCGGCGGCCCCCTCGGAGCCGACCCAGGCGACCTGGCCGCGCTCCACGACCATCGCGGTGGCGAAGGGGTCGGCGGGGCTGTGGACCTCTCCGCGGCGCAGGAGGACGGTCTCGGGGTCGGCGGGTCGTTCACTCATGACCGACAGTGTCTCGCGCGGGACCGGGTACGCCGCACGCGGGGCGGCCGGTTCAGATCTTCGGCGGCCGGGCCTCGTACGGTGTCGACAGCACCACCGTCGTACGGGTGGACACGCCGGCCAGGGTCCGCAGCCGGGCGAGGAGTTCCTCCAGCTCGTGCGGGGTGGCCACGCGCACCTTGAGGATGTAATTCTCGTCGCCCGCCACGCTGTGGCAGGCCTCGATCTCGGGGACGTCGGCGAGCCGGTCCGCGATGTCGTCGGGCGCGCTGGGGTCGAAGGGTTTCACCGAGATGAAGGCGGTCATGGGCAGCCCCACGGCCTCCGGGTCGACGACCGCGGCGTAGCCCCGGATGACGCCACGCTGTTCCAGCCGGCGCACCCGCTGGTGCACGGCCGACGTGGACAGGCCCGTGGCCTTGCCCAGGTCTGTGTAGCTCATCCGCCCGTCCTTGACGAGCAGCTGCACGATTTGACGGTCCAGCTCCTCCATGGCGCCAAAACCTACAGTGCGCTTGATCTCCTCGGATACCTGAGCACCCCAGGTCATACCCGGTTCGTGATGTCCCCGACAGCCGCTGTGGGCCATCTGGGGGACAAACACACCGCACCGGGCATCTGCGGGTGGCATGTGACGAACACCACACGTACCGAACAGGCTCCGTGATGTCCTCGTGATTACCGCCGAGAGCGGACGGGAAGTGCTTGCTGTGGTCGAGGCCGCAGCGCCTTCACGGCCCAGCCCGAGGGGGAGAATCCCATGCAGAATCTTAAGCGCCCTGGTCGTAGCATGCCCAAGCGGCAGCAGCCGGTCGTCGAGCCCGAGCCGGAGGGCGTCGAACCCGACGCCTTCGAGGACTCGGACGCCGAGGAACTCGACGCCTACGACACCTTCGAGATGTACCGGGTGATCTGCCCGGACTGCGCGCAGCCCATCGCCCTGCTCGCGGACGAGGAGGTCCTGCCGGAGCACGCGCTGTGCGCCTCGCCGTGGAACCCGTTCGGCCTCACGGTGTGTGCCGGTACGGGCCGTGCGGCGGCCGACGCCCGCCCCGCGGACGAGTCCGTCCAGCCCCACGAGCAGGACACCGCGCTCCTGCTGACGCTTCCGCAGGAGCTGAACTGGCGGACGCAGCCCTTCTCGCACGTCGGCGGCCCGGGCTCGCGCCCGATGCGCATGCCGGCGATGCGCCGGGCCGCCTGAGTCACCGCACCGCCTCCCAGTAGCTGCCCTGCGCCATGGCACGCAGACCGCCGTGGTGCAGGGTCAGCGTGTCCGGAACCGCCGGGAGGGGCACCTCGCCGAAGTGCACCTGGCGGTGGGCCACGCGCAGCATGACGATCGCGTGCCGCGGGGCCGCGTACAGGATGTGGACGTCCATGTCCCGCGGCGGGTGGCCGGTGAGGTCCGCGGAGCGGGCCTCGACCGGTCGCGGCGCAGGAGGTCCGGCAGGCCGCGCTGTCCGGAGGCGACCGTGAGGTCCTGGAAGCAGCGGTGCAGGTAGATCAGCCGGCCGAGGTCGACCTCGCGCGGGGCCAGGGCGGCCATCTCCCAGTCGAGGACGGCCGCGGGTGCGAAACCGTCGGACAGCACGTTCCCGATGCGCGCGTCGCCCCAGCTGAGCACGGGTACGCCCGGATCGCGTGCCAGAGGTCCGCAATCCGGCCCGAGCCGTCCTCGATCAGTGGTGAGCGGGTGACGCCGTCGACGATCCACTCGTGGGAGGCGCGCTGGGCGGTGACGTGCCGCCGAAGCGCGTCCCCCTCGCCCGGTAACGCGAGGAACCCGGCTTCCCCGGCCGGCACTTGGTCGTGCAGTCGGGCGAGGATCCCCACGGTGGCCGCCTCCACCCGCTCGCGCTCCTCGTCGCCGGCCGCGTGCAGCCGGTTGCCCGCGTAGGTGTACGGCATGACGCCGGACGGCACCCGTCCCTCGACGCGCTCCATGACGAAGAACGGGGCACCGAGCGGCCCGGGGTCCTCCTCCAGCCAGAGCAGGCGCGGCACGGGTACGTCCGTGTGCTCCGCGACCAGGCGCAGGGTGCGGTACTGGCGCACCAAGTCGTACTCCGGGAAGACGGTGTACGCCGCCGGATCCGCGGCGAGCCTCAACGCGCAGGCAGGAGCCGGCGGTTCGGGGTGCGATGCCGAAGAGCAGGGTCTCGCTGGACATGCCGCTGGAGGCCGGGACGGTGACCCCGACGACCCTGGCGCCGGGCAGGCGGGTGCCGAGCCAGTGAGGCGGCGGGCGAGGTCCTGCGGGTCGCGCGGGTGGTGGTGCGGGGGGTGCCGAGGTCATGCCCCCCTTCAACGGGCGACCGGGGCGAAGCCGGTGAAGCCGCTCGGGTCGTGCCGGCCGAACGAGCCGTGCTCGAAGATCCCGTGACCGACCTGCCCGTCCAGGCGGAAGCGGGCCGCGTGGTCGGTGACTGCGTAGGCGGCCAGGGGATGCGCCGAGGGATCCGAGAGGTCGTACGTACGCCGGTCGGTCCAGCCGCGTCCGCGCCAGGTGCCGTGCTGCCAGTCGTCGGCGGGCGGGTAGCCGGCGCCGACGGCGAGCGGGGAGGAGGAGGCCGGCCCCCGGGTGGGACGGCCGCGAACTCACGCCCGATTCCCGGGAGGGGTGACCTGTCCGCCGGTGCGGGCGTTGCCCTGGTATGACCCCCACACACTCGGCGACCGGGCGTCAGTACCGCGTGTTCGTCCCCCCGCCCGCAGGATCGGTTCCCCCGCCCCCGCAGGATCCCCCCATCTACCGCGACCTGCTGCGCGCCTGGGCCGAGCGGGGCCGCACCCTGCCGGGCCGCCACGACCCGGAATGGGTCAGGCTGGCGGCCCCGAGGGTCACCCTCGGGCAGTTCAGCGGCCTTCGGACCCCGCTACGTGACGGGCGATGACCATCCGCTGGATCTGGTTGGTGCCCTCCACGATCTGCAGGACCTTGGCCTCGCGCATGTAGCGCTCCACCGGGAAGTCCGCGGTGTAGCCGTAGCCGCCGAGTATCTGGACGGCGTCGGTGGTCACCCGCATGGCCGTGTCCGTGCAGTGCAGCTTGGCCATGGCCGCCTGCTTGGCGAACGGCCGGCCGGCGTCGCGCAGCCTGGCCGCCGCCAGGTACAGGGCGCGGCCCGCCTCGATCTGGGTGGCCATGTCGGCGAGCATGAAGCGCAGGCCCTGGAAATCGGCGATCGGGCGGCCGAACTGCCGGCGGTCGGTGGCGTAGGCGACCGCCTCGTCCAGCGCCGCCTGGGCCACACCGATCGCGCAGGACGCGATGCCCAGGCGCCCGGAGTCGAGCGCGGCGAGGGCGATGGCGAAGCCCTGGCCCTCCTCGCCGATGCGCCGCTCGTCGCAGACCCGTACGCCGTCGAAGTGGACCTGGGCGGTGGGCGAGCCCTTCATGCCCATCTTCTTCTCGGGCGCGGCGGCGCTCACGCCCTCCGCGTCGCCGGGCACCAGGAACGCGGTGATGCCGCGCGGGCCCTCCTCGCCGGTGCGCGCCATGACGGTGTAGAAGTCGGCGACGCCGCCGTGCGTGATCCAGGCCTTGGTCCCGTTGATCACCCAGTCGTCGCCGTCCCGGACCGCCTTCGTGCGCAGGGAGGCCGCGTCGGACCCCGAGGACGGCTCCGAGAGGCAGTACGCGCCGAGCAGTCCGCCGCCGAGCATCGCGGGCAGGTGCTCGACCTGCTGCTGCTTGGTGCCGTAGGTGGCGAGCGCGTAGGAGGAAAGGGTGTGCACGCTGACGCCGAGACCGACGGTGAGGCGGGCCGCGGCGAGCTCCTCCAGGACCTGCAGGTAGACCTCGTACGGCTGGTCGCCGCCGCCGTACTCGGAGTCGTACGGCAGACCCAGCAGCCCCGATTGCGACAACAGGGTGAATATCTCGCGCGGGAAGCGTCCGGCGTCCTCCTCGTCGGCCGCCGTGGGTGCGATCTCGCGCTGCGCGATGTCGCGGACGAGTGAGATCAGGTCCCTGGCCTCGTCCGTGGGCAGTTGCCGGTCCACCGGCTGCGGGGCGCGGTCGGGCATGGCGACGCTCTCCTCCCTGTCGGGCGCATCGGCGGACGTGCGCCTTGGGTGGGGCGGCGCCGCCTGGTCTGTCTGAGCCGGCCGATGCGCGCGCTCCCGGGTCTCGGAAGTCGCTGACCAGCGGCTGTGCGCTGTGAGTATGCCCGATCGGCGACCTCTCGTCACCAGTTAACGACCGCTCACTTCAAGAAGTCCACCCCAGACTTCGGACACCCCGAAATTGGTCCGAACCATTGACCGAGTGGTCTAGTCCTCCTACGCTCTCGGACCACCGCTTGACCGCGTTCATGCCAATCGGCGCGCGTTTCCCTCTCCCCCACGAGGAGCCACCGATGCACACTCCCCGCCGCCCGCGCCGCCGGGCGCTGCTCTCCGCCGCGTGTTGCGCCGCCCTCGGTGCCGGACTGCTCGCCGGAGCCGGCACGGGCACCGCCATCGCCAAGCCCGCCGCGCAGCAGGCCGCCGCCGGCTCGAAGGTCGTCGGCTACTTCACCGAATGGGGCACCTACGACCGCAAGTACTACGTCAAGAACATCGAAACCTCGGGCTCGGCGGCCCGGCTCACCCACATCAACTACGCCTTCGGCAACGTCACCGGCGGTAAGTGCGCGATGGGCGACTCCTACGCGGCGACCGACCGCGCCTACACCGCCGCCGAGTCCGTGGACGGCGTCGCCGACACCTGGGACCAGCCGCTGCGCGGCAACTTCAACCAGCTGCTGAAGCTGAAGAAGAAGCACCCGGGCCTGAAGATCCTCTGGTCCTTCGGCGGCTGGACCTGGTCCGGCGGCTTCGGCGAGGCCGCGAAGAACCCGGCCGCGTTCGCCCAGTCCTGCTACGACCTGGTGAAGAACTCCAAGTGGGCGGGCGTCTTCGACGGCATCGACATCGACTGGGAGTACCCGAACGCCTGCGGCAACACCTGCGACACCAGCGGGCGGGAGGCGTTCAGGAACCTGATGGCGGCGCTGCGCTCGAAGTTCGGCAGCAGCGCGCTGGTCACCGCCGCGATCACGGCGGACGCCACCAGCGGAGGCAAGATCGACGCGGCGGACTACGCGGGCGCGGCGCAGTACGTCAACTGGTACAACCCGATGACCTACGACTACTTCGGCGCCTGGGACGCGACCGGCCCGACCGCCCCGCACTCGCCGCTGACCTCCTACTCCGGCATCCCGAAGGCGAACTACACCACCTCGGCGACCATCGCGAAGCTGAAGGGTCTCGGCGTCCCCGCCTCCAAGCTGCTGCTGGGCATCGGCTTCTACGGCCGCGGCTGGACCGGCGTCACCCAGACGGCACCCGGCGGCACGGCGACCGGCCCGGCGGCGGGCGCGTACGAGCGGGGCATCGAGGACTACAAGGTGCTCAGGACCAAGTGCCCGGCGAACGGCACGGTGGGGGGCACCGCGTACGCCAAGTGCGGCAGCGACTGGTGGAGTTACGACACCCCGTCGACCATCGCGACGAAGATGACGTACAAGAACCAGCAGGGCCTTGGCGGCACGTTCTTCTGGGAGCTCAGCGGTGACACCGCGAGCGGGGAGCTGATCAAGACGATCAACTAGGCGTCACCCAGGGGCAGATCGGGCGGAGGCTCAGCGGGCCTCCGCCCGTCGCCTCAGGCCTGTCGGCGGGCCGCGGCGGGGGCCGGGTAGGCGGGGTCCAGTTCCTCGATGGCGCGCAGGGCGCCGCCCAGGGTCTTCACCAGCAGTGCCCGCATGGTCTCGTGGGACAGGCCGGGGTGGTCGATCCAGTCGAGGGTGGCGCCCTCGACGCTGCACACCCAGGCGAGCAGGCCCATGCGGGCCAGCGGAGCGATGTCTCTTCGCCCGTACGCCCCCTCGGCGATGGCCGCCACGATCGCCTCGCGCACGCCGTCCCGGATGGCGTGCACCTCGGCGTCGAAGCCGACGCCGCCGCTGACGATGGTGCGGTAGGCGGCCTGGTGGTGCTCGGCGTAGCGCAGGTAGCTGTCGATGGTGCGCTGTACGCGGTCCACGGCCGGCAGGTCGAGACCGCTCGCCGCGTGGGTGACCAGGCCGGCGACGGAGTCCTGGATGATCGCCAGGTAGTAGCCGCGCTTGGACTGGAAGTAGTAGTAGATCAGGCCCTTGGCGACATGCGCCTGCCGGGCGATGTCGTCCATGGACAGTGCGTCGTAGGACGTGTCGGCGAACAATTTCCGCCCGATGGCGATGAGTTCGGCACGACGCGCCGCGGAACGCTCGGTACCGCGCACCCGGGGACGGGCGGCGGCACCTTGTTGACTTCTATTCAATTCGAACCCTGGTCTCAACGGGCTGCGGGACATCGGCAGTATGTCAGAACAACTGCGACCGCTCCGTCGGCTTCAGGGCACGGGCGTCAGGATCACAGCAGCCCGAGCTGGGTCACGAGCATCGCGATCACCGCGACCAGGATCCAGCCCATGACATGCTCGACGATCTTGGGGCCGTCGTCCTGGGGGCCGCCGGTACGGGTGCGGGCGGCGGTGGCTGAGTGTGCGGTCATGGTGTCTCACTGAGGTCTGCTGGGCCGGGTGGACTCCCCCCACCGTTTCGTCCACCTTGCCACCCATGGCGGCTTTTATGGCAGAGACGTTGGTCACAGGCAGCCGCTCAGCACACGCCCACCGCGGCGAGCGCCCTGCGCCGGCGGGGGCTCGGACGGGCCGGGAAGTACAGGTAGCAGACGCCACCCGTGCCGGAGACGACCTTGCCACTGGCGTTGTACCGCTTGGTCCTCAGCCAGATGTTCTCGAACTCCCGCCGCAGGTACACGCGCCGCACCGCCGCGTCGTCCGGCGAGGCCGGGTCATTGGCGATCACGTCGCCCTCGGCGGTGAAACCGATCACCGTCATCAGGTGGCCCGAGGTGCCGTAACCGGCGCCCGTCAGCTCGGTCTTCAGAAACGACTGGGACGTTATGGCCGGGATGCCGGCCGCGATCAGCGTCTCCAGGTCGGTGAGCGAGCCGAGTCGGGTGACCACACTCTGGAGCCCCCGGTAGGTGGCCGCGTAGGCGGCGTTGAACGGCCAGTTGCCGCAGCCGGCGTACTGGTGGTCGTAGGTGTGGCGGGCCGCGTGGCACACCTGCGGGTCGGCGTAGGACGGGTCCACCCAGGACAGCTGCTCGGGGGTGAGCCGGCCGCCCCAGTACTCGATGATCATCTGCGAGGAGGTGGGGCTGCACCAGGCCTCGCCGCCGTTGTCGTACTCGGGGTACTGGCCCTTGTGGATCTCCTGCGAGTAGCGCGGGACGATCAGTTCCCGGGCCAGGCCGGGTGCGGACGCCGGGACGGTGAAGCGGTCCGGGATGTCGGAGCCCATGGCCCCGAGCCGCCGGACGACGGGGGTGACCTTGGTGCCGGGCTTGCGGTAGAGGGTCAGCCGCAGCCGGTACGACGCCAGGCGCAGGCCGGTGGCGGCGTCGTCGATGGCGAAGGTGTCCGTCCAGATGGTGCTCTTGCCGTCGGTCTGGTCGTCCACCGAGGTCCGCTTGATGTCCTGGTCGCCGGCCGCCCAGCGGCCCATCACGTACCAAGGGGTGTCGGTGCCGTCCGAGTACGTGCCCCGCAGCTCGACCTGGAGCCAGGTGCCGGCCGGGGTCTGCGCGTTCCAGGAAGCGATCGCCTCGGTGGCGGGGACGGCGAGCCGGTGCACCGGCGAGGTCCAGGTGGCGTACTCCCAGGCGGCGGTCGTCCCGGTGTGCGGGTCGGTGTACTCGGTGGTGCCGGCGGGGGCGCCGATCACGAGCCCGGGGCGGATGCCCGCAACGGCACGGGTGCCCTTCGCGGTGCCACCGCGCCAGTCGGAGTACGTCGTCCAGGCGCGGTAGTCGACAGGGCGGGCCGGAGTGTGGCCGGCGTCCTCGCCGTCGGCTCCCGTCGCTGCGGCCGCGGGGCCGGCGCCGGAGACCATCGCGGCGGCGACGGCCGCGGCCAGGACGGTTCTGCGGGACGGCTGTTCGGCTCTGTTCATGGGCGGAAGACCCCCAGGTGTCCGAGTCGGGCGGTCCGTTGCACGGCCGTGCGCCAACTATGGAGCAGGCGGCATGCCCCTGCCAGCACTTCGGCCCGTGCCACGCCCACCAATATTGGTCTGAGCCACTGGCGGCGTCCCACGGCACACGAACGGCCCCCGCGCACGCCCGTGAGGCACGCGCACCGGGGCCGGTGACGCGAGGGTCAGACGAGGTCCATCGCCGCGACCTCGTCCGGGCGGCCGTAACTGACCGGGCCCTGGAAGCGGCGGCGGGCGGCGGCGAACCACCACACCGTGGCCACCAGCAGGACGACGGCCAGTGCGATCGGCGCGTAGTTGAAGGAGTCGACGGTGATCGGAGAGGCCTGCGGCAGCATGAACAGCACGCTGCTGAGCAGGATCCAGACCACGGCCAGCCAGCCGATCGGCCGGCCCCAGCGGCCCAGGTGCCAGGGCCCCGGCTGGAACTCGTCGCCGAGCCGCAGCCTGAGGAAGATCGGCACCGCGTAGGCGAGGAACAGCCCCACGACGTTGACGCTGACGATCGCGGTGAACGCCGTGTGCGACCACCAGCCCGGCAGCACCAGCGCGAGCGAGCAGCCCACCGCCAGCCACACCGCCTTGACCGGGGTACGGGTGCGCGGCGAGACCGAGTGCCACCAGCGGGAGCCGGGCATGGCGCCGTCCCGGGAGAAGGCGAAGATCTGCCGGGTGTTACTGGTGAGGTTGGCGAGGCCGCAGAAGAGCATCGCGCCGATGACGACGAGCAGCAGCGCTTTCGCCCAGCCCATGCCGAGACCGTCGATGAGAATCTGGACGGGCGGCGCGGAGGAACTCGCCACCTGGCCGTAGTCACCAATGCTGTAGACCAATGCGAGCATCAGGATCAGCCCGGTGAGCGCCGAATACCCGATCGAGCGGGTGATCCCCTTCGGTGCGTTCACCGTCGCCCGGACCGTTTCCTCGGACATGTGGAAGCTGCCGTCGAAGCCGGTGAAGGTCCAACTGGTGACCAGCAGGCCGAGCATCCCGCCGTAAAGGCCGTTGGTGAAGCCGGTGTTGTTCACGAAATGCGTCACGAAGGACGCCGACTGGTGGTGGTCCGGCATCACGATCAGTGTGCTGACGATCACCACGAGTCCTATCAGCAGCCACCACACGGAAATCCGGTTGAGGAGGGCGACCAGTTGGACGGTGAAGGTGTTGGCGAGCCCCTGCAGCACGATGATCACGGCCGTGATCAGGACCGTCTGGTGGGCGGTGGGCTCGTAGGAGTCCCACTGCAGGGCGATGAAGGCCTGGATGAAGGTGGCGGCCGCGTATCCCGTGGCGGCGGTGCCGCCGATCTGTCCCACGAAGTTCAGCCAGCCCGTGTACCACGACCAGGCGCCCCTGTGGCGCTTGGCGAGTTTACCGGCGGAGAAATACAGCGCCCCGCTCGTCGGATAGGCCGAAGCCACTTCCGCCATGGCCGCGCCGATGAACAGCACCATGACGGAAACACCGATCCAGCCGAACACGAGAATGCGGGGGCCGCCCGCGTTCATGCCGTAGCCGAAGGACGAGAAAATACCCGAGATGATGTTGATGATGGTGAAGGAGATCGCGAAATTGTCGAACGCCTGGAAACGGCGGGTGAGTTTCCGCGGATAACCCATCGCATGCAGGGTGGCGTCGTCGTCGAGCACGACCGGGTCCTCTTTCCCGCGGGCTCTGGCCCGTGGGGTCGACATCCGTTCCGACACAGATCGACCTTTCTCTCGGTAGGGGGAGGAGCAGGGAGTCGGGCGGGTCAGGCGGGCCCCGGCACCGGCAGGCCGCAGGAGCGCCGGGCCCGGGAGAGCTGTTCGGCGGGGTCACCGAAGGCGCTCCAGGGCATGCGGGAGGCGTAGGGGCCCATCGCCGTGAAGACCGCCCGTGCCTCGAACTCGCGCTGGGCCATGACCAGCGCGTGCGCGAGGTACGCCAGGTCGAGCACCGGGGTGAAGCGGTAACCGGCCACGGTGGGCAGCCAGTTGTGGTAGATCGCGAGCGCCGTGGAGCGCCACTGGGGCTGCTCCCAGACGCGGTCGGCGAGCAGCTGGGTCGGGTTGTAGCTCTCCACCAGGGCGACCAGCGGCAGCAGCCGCAGCGGGGAGTCGGCGGGCGCCCGCTGGCTGAGGAAGGCGGCCACGTCCCAGGCCGCGTTGACCGAGCCGCCGTACCGCGTGAAGAAGCACGACAGGAAGCGGTGGTGGGCCTCGCGGTGCCACGGGTCGAGGGACAGGATGTGCGCGAACAGCCGCCAGGGGCCGGGCGGGGCGGTGAGCAGTCCGTTGGGCGCGGGGTCGCGGAGCCGGTGCAGCCGGGCCATGGCCAGCTTGGCGACCCAGGGCGTGGGGTCGGCCGGGGCCATGGCGGTGGCCCGGTCGCAGGCGGTCAGCGCGATCCGCTCCAGGGCCTCGGCCCGCTCGTCCCGGGCGTCGGCGGCCCTGAGCGCCCGCTGCACGGCCACCCGGGCCCACATCAGCGCCGCCTCGGGCGTCGGCTCCTCCGCCAGCCAGCGTTCCACGAGGTCGGTTCCGGCTGCCTCGGAGGCCAGGACCAGGGAGCGGTGGGCGCGCAGGCCGAAGTCCGTGCCCGTCTCCGCCAGGGCTTCACGGGCACTCCGATAACGTCCGGCCCGCACGTCGACGCATACGCTCGCGAGCAGACGGTCGTCGGCCGCCGGATGCCACACATACTGCCCTTCGAATAACTCCGCGGCCATCTACCCCTGTCCGTCCCCGTACGACGTTTCGCGGTTGCGCAGGAGGCACCTTACTCAGCGGCGGGCACAGCGGGAATGCCGAATTCGACAAATCGGTCAGCCGATCCGGGAAGTCAATGCAACGATTGGCACACGCCGCGGGACTCGTTCAAGACGATACGTTTCTCCCGGTCCGCGCGCCCGGCCGTCACAGGTCACTACTAGAATGTTTCCGGAAAACCCCCCACACCGCACCACACCTCGGGAATCGCCATTCACGACCTCGCCGCCCGGCTGCGCGCACTGCCCCCGTCCTGCGGGCCGGTCCGGCTCGTCGGCGTCGACGGGCACGCCGGCTCGGGGAAGTCCACGTTCTCCGGACGGCTGGCCGCCGCGCTGGGCGGGGCGCCGGTGCTGCACCTCGACGACATCGCGACCCACGAGGAGCTCTTCGACTGGACCGGGCGCCTGCTGGCCCAGGTGATCGAGCCGCTGGGCCGCGGCGAGACCGCGTACTACGCGCCGTACGACTGGCGCGCCCGGCGCTTCAGCGCACCCCGCCCGCTGCCACCCGCGCCCGTGCTCCTCGTCGAGGGAGTCGGCGCCGGCCGCCGCGCCCTGCGCCCGCACCTGGCGCGGCTGCTGTGGATGGAGCTGCCGCACGAGGAGTCCTGGGCCCGCGGACAACTGCGGGACGGGGCGGAACAGCGGGAGTTCTGGGCCGGATGGGTCGAGGCGGAACGCGCGCACTTCGCCGGGGACCCCTCGCGGCCGTACGCCGATCTTCTGGTACGGCAGTCACAGAAGGGGTACGAGGTGCTGCCGGGGCCCACCGCGCCTGCTGGACCGGACCAGGGTGTCACCCTGGGTGATGGACCGTCCGCGATGTGCTGAACGTGTGAAGACCCTTGTCCGAGAACTTTTCCGAGTGCTTCAACTCGGCTTGACCCGGGGACCGTACAGGTCTTACGTTCTCAATGTGCGGCCCTTGGGAGCCGCCCACACGCGCGAAGCCCCCGGTTGTTCCCCCGTGATCGGGGGCTTCGTTCTGCCCGCGGTCCGTTTCCGGCCGCCTTGCGCCGCCATCCGCTCACCCTCGGTCACCGCGCCCTGTGCGCCCCGTCTGCTCCCACCTCGTCGAACGGCTCGTGCGGCACCCTTCGGCGGGTGCGTACCGCGCGGGTACGATGCCCTCGGTGCGACCATCGAACGGCTGCTTCGCGCACCTGCAACTCCGGTCCGCGGCACAGCGGTTCGACCAAGGCGCCGCCGGGTGACGGTCCGGCGGTGAACCTACGGGGGCACGGTCTGTGGGGGACGTGATGGACTTCGGCACGCAGGGCCCCGAGGCCCCGGCCGACCTCGCCTGGCTGCGAGGTGTGGACGCCTACACCGTGGGCGCCTATCCGCAGGCGGAGGAGGAGTTCCGCGCCGCGGTGCGGATGGATGCCGGGATGGCCGACGGCTGGCTCGGGCTGCACGCGCTGCGGGTCGACACGACGACCGCCCTGCTGAGGATGTTCCGGCACCGGGACCGCTTCGGGGAGCAGCGCGCCCGGCACCGCCGGACCCTCAACTCCTGGTACTGGCTGGGCTGGTGGGTGCAGCCGGTCCTCGAAAGCCCGCGCGACCTGCTGCTCGCGCACGCCTCGCACTGGCTGGACGGCCGGCACGTCCCGGAACTGGACCGGGCCCTGGCCGGACTGCCACCGGTGGACGCCGACCCGCAGGTCCGCTTCCTGCACGCCTGCCGCGCCTACCTGGTCAAGGACTGGGAGCAGCTGGTCCGGCACACCGACCCGCTGCTCGACGATCCCCTGCTCGGTATCGAGGCGGGCCTGTTCGGCGGCATGGCCCGGGTCCGCCTGGAGATGTACGGGCAGGCCGAGCCGCTGCTGTCGGCGGCCCTGATGCGCTGCCGCAGCGAGCAGCCGCAGCGCAAGGAGCTCAGGTACTGGCTGGCCCGGGCGCACGAGGGCACCGGCCGCAGCGCCGCCGCACTCCCCCTGTACCGGGCGGTGCACCGGGTCGACCCCGCGTTCATGGACACCTCGGCCCGGCTCGCGGCGATCGCCGAGGGCGACGGGTACGACGACGCGGCCGGCTTCGCGGCGATCTCCCTCACCGGAGTCGGCCAGGACACCGTCGACGGCCCCGACACGCTGGACCCGCTCTTCGGCGCCGAGGGCCGCGACCTGCGGCTGACCGAGACCGACCTGCCGTCGGCCGGTGCGATGCCGTCGGTGACCGACCCGGCGGTGCGCGCGAAGACCGTTCCGGCGTCGTCGACGCTGCCCGCCGGGCCGACGGACCCCGCGTTGCTGGAGGAGGCGCTCGCCGAGCTGGAGCGCATGGTGGGGCTGGAGCCGGTGAAGCGGCAGGTCAAGGCGCTGTCCGCGCAGTTGAACATGGCCCGGTTGCGGGCCGGACAGGGCCTGCCGGTCCAGCCGCCCAAACGGCACTTCGTCTTCTCCGGCCCCTCGGGCACCGGCAAGACCACCGTCGCCCGCATCCTCGGCCGCGTCTTCTACGCCCTCGGCCTGCTCGGCGGCGATCACCTCGTGGAGGCGCAGCGGGCCGATCTCGTCGGGGAGTACCTGGGCCAGACGGCCGTGAAGGCCAACGAGCTGATCGACTCCGCGATCGGCGGGGTGCTGTTCGTCGACGAGGCGTACTCGCTGTCCAACTCCGGATACGGCAAGGGAGACGCGTACGGCGACGAGGCCCTGCAGGTGCTGCTGAAGCGGGCCGAGGACAACCGCGACCATCTGGTCGTGATCCTGGCCGGCTACCCCGAGGGCATGGACCGGCTCCTGGCCGCCAACCCCGGGCTGTCCTCCCGCTTCACCACCCGCGTCGACTTTCCCTCCTACCGGCCGCTCGAACTCACCGCGATCGGTGAGGTGCTCGCCGCGGAGAACGGTGACATGTGGGACGAGGAGGCACTGGACGAGCTGCGGTCCATCGCCGGGCACGTCGTCGATCAGGGGTGGATCGACGAGCTGGGGAACGGGCGGTTTCTGCGGACGCTGTACGAGAAGAGCTGCGCGTACCGGGATCTGCGGTTGTCGACGTATCCGGGGATGCTGACCCGGGACGACCTGGCGACTCTTCGGCTGCCGGATCTCATGCAGGCGTATGGAGAAGTGCTGTCGGGTCGGGGGCCGCAGGATCCGTCGGCCCTGTAGGTACTGCGGGCGGCGCTGGCGGGGGTGCCGCTCGCCCGCGCCGGCCGGGTGCCTCCCCCACTCTCGGTTTCGCTCGAGCGGGGGACCTCCATCGCCCACCCGTGCCGCCCAGGGTGCCCCCGGCCCCTTGAGGCACTGGGGAGGCACGACTGCTCGCAGCGGCGCGTGCTCGACCGCGCAGCGGCACCCCGGCTCAGCTCGCCAGCGCCTCCTCCGGCTCTCCGCTCACCCTCGGCTCGCTGAGCCTGGGCGCTTGCCGGTGGGCCGGATCCCGTACCTCGCCGACCAGCAGTTCCAGTACGTCCTCCAGCGCGACCAGGCCGAGGACCTTGCCGGACGCGTCGGCCACCTGGGCCAGGTGGGTGGCCGCGCGGCGCATCACCGTGAGGGCGTCGTCGAGCGGCAGTTCGGCCCGGAGGGTCGTCATCGGGCGCCAGATCTGCTGCGGGACGGCCCGTTCCGACTCCTCCAGGTCGAGTACGTCCTTGACGTGGAGATAGCCCATGAAGGCGCCGGTCTCCGCCGCGACCGGGAAGCGGGAGTACCCGGTGCGCGCGGTCAGCTCGACGATCTCCCCCGGCGTGACCGACGGAGCCACCGTCACCAGCGACTCGCGCCCCAGAAGCACATCGGTGACCGGGCGGGAGCCCAGTTCCAGCGCGTCCTCCAGGCGCTCCTGCTCCTCGGGGTCCAGGAGGCCGGCCTGGCCGGAATCTTCCACGAGCCTGTTGAGCTGCTCGCTGGTGAAGACGGCCTCCACCTCGTCCTTGGGCTCGACGCGGAAGAGCCGCAGGATGCCCTGGGCGCAGGCGCCGAGGGCCACGGTGATGGGCCGGCAGAGGCGGGCGAAGGTGACCAGGCCGGGGCTGAGCCACAGCGCGGCCTTCTCGGGGGCGGCCATCGCGAGGTTCTTCGGGACCATCTCGCCGATGACGAGGTGGAAGAAGACGACCGCGGCGAGGGCGATCACATAGCCGAGCGGGTGGATCACGCCGTGCGGCAGGTGGATCCACTCGAACACCGGTTCCAGCAAATGGGCCAACGTCGGCTCGGCGACCGCGCCCAGCGTCAGCGAGCAGACGGTGATGCCGAACTGGGCGGCGGCCATCATCTGCGGCAGCCGCTCCAGGCCGTACAGCACCTGGCGGGAGCGCGCGGTGCCGAGCGGTTCGATCTGGCTGCGGCGAACGGAGACGAGCGCGAACTCGGCACCGACGAAGAAGCCGTTGGCGAGCACGAGCAGCGCGGCGAAGACCAGTTGGAGGACGCTCATCGGGCGGCCTCCATGGCGTTCACCGCGGGGGTCGTGCGGACGAGGCGGACCCGTTCGGCGCGGTAGTGGCCGACCCGGCGCACGGAGAGCCGCCAGCCGGGCAGTTCGGCCTTGTCGCCGGGGGCCGGGATGCGGCCGAGCAGATCGGCGACCAGTCCGGCGACGGTCTCGTACGGGCCCTCGGGCACGTCGAGGCCTATGCGCAGGAGGATGTCGACGCGGCAGCTGCCGTCGACGTCCCAGGCGGGCTTGCCGTCCTCGGGCAGGGCGGCGGCGAGTTCCGGCACCAGTTGGCCGTCGTGCTCGTCGCGGACCTCGCCGACCAGTTCCTCGACGATGTCCTCCAGGGTGACCACGCCCGCCGTGCCGCCGTACTCGTCGACGACCACGGCGATGGGCTGCTCGCTGCGCAGCCGGGCCAGCAGGTCCTGCACGGGAAGCGTCTCGGGGACGAGCAGGGCCGGGCGGGCGATGCGGCCGACGGGCGTGCGCAGCCGGTCGTGGACCGGGACCGCCAGCGCGTCCTTGAGGTGGGCCATGCCGACGATCTCGTCGATCTTCTCCCGGTAGACGGGGAAGCGGGACAGGCCGGTGGCCCGGGTCAGGTTGACCACGTCCTCGGCGGTGGCCGAGGACTGCAGGGCGCTCACCTTCACGCGCGGGGTCATGACGTGCTGCGCGGTCAGCTCGCCCAGCGACAGGGTGCGGACGAACAGATCGGCGGTGTCCTGCTCCAGAGCGCCGGCCCGGGCGGAGTGCCTGGCCAGGGAGACGAGTTCGCCGGGGGTGCGGGCGGAGGCCAGTTCCTCGGCGGGCTCGACGCCCAGGGCCCGTACGAGCCGGTTGGCGACCGTGTTGAGCACGGAGATCACCGGGCGGAACAGGCGGGCGAAGCGGTGCTGCGGACCGGCCACGAAGCGCGCCACCTGCAACGGCTTGGACACCGCCCAGTTCTTGGGCACCAGTTCGCCGATCACCATCTGGATCGCCGAGGCGAGCAGCATGCCGACGACCACGGCGACACCGGAGACGGCTCTCTCGGGGATGCCGACCGCGGCGAACGGGCCGTGCAGCAGCTCGGCCAGGGCCGGTTCGGCGAGCATGCCGACGACGAGGGAGGTGATGGTGATGCCGAGCTGGGTGCCGGAGAGCTGGAAGGACAGCTCCTTGAGCGACTCGACGACCGTACGGGCGCGCTTGTCGCCCTCGGCGGCGGCCTTCTCGGCGTCCGGGCGCTCGACCGTCACCAGGCCGAACTCGGCCGCCACGAAGAAACCGTTGGCGAGAATCAGCAGGAACGCCGCTCCGAGGAGCAGCAGGGGGATGCTCATGATGCCGCCGCCTCCGCGCGATGTCGGGAGGGGGCGGCGCAGGTACTACAGGACGATCCGTCCATCGCCGGAGAGGGTCACTCCTCGCGTAGCAGGAACCCCTGTGCACCGGCTGGCACGCAGGGGCGGAGGCGCAGCGAAAACGCCTCCGCCACCAGATTAATCAAGACACCGGCCACTCCGGCAGGGTGGACGTCTCCGAGTCAGTCCTGATCTTCCGTGGCGTGTGCGGTGGAGCGGGCCTCCGCGAGCGCCCGGAGGGTGCGCGCGTCGGCGATGGCGCGCTGCTTGGCGATGCCCGGCTGGATGCCGAGCGCGGGCAGGCTGGTGCCGTCGCTGAGGTCGAGGAACACCCAGGGATCGCCCGGACGGAGGTTCACCCGGAGGATTTCCGCCCAGTCCAGACGGCGTCTGCTGGCGATGTTGACGACGGTGACGCCGGATTCGTCGGCGACGACCTTCACCCGGGCGAGCTGCGCCAGCACGCCGAAGATGAGGGCGCCGGTGATGATGAAGCTGAGCCGCTCCCCCGGGCCGAGATGCTCCAGCAGCATCGCGATCCCGGAGATGACCAGGAAGATCGCGAGGCCGGCGGTGAGCAGGATCACGCGGGTGTGACCCGGCCGGAAGGTGACGGGAAGGGCGGGGAGGTCAGGACTGTCGGGCATCTCTGCTTACCCCTCAGAGGCGGCAGGCGTGGATGGCGGTGGTCAGGATGGCCCGGGCGCCGATCTCGTACAGATCGTCCATGATCCGCTGGGCCACCTTGGCCGGGACCATGGCGCGGACGGCGACCCAGCCCTCGTTGTGCAGCGGGGAGACGGTCGGCGACTCCAGGCCCGGCGTGAGCGCGACGGCCTTCTCGAGCTGCTCGACGCGGCAGTCGTAGTCCATCATCACGTACGTCCGGGCCACCAGGACGCCCTGGAGACGGCGCAGGAACTGCTGCACCTTGGGCTCTTCGCCGTCGGCGCCGGTGCGGCGGATGACGACCGCCTCCGACTTCATGATCGGCTCGCCGATGACCTCCAGGCCCGCGTTGCGCAAGCTGGTGCCGGTCTCCACGACGTCCGCGATCACCTCGGCGACACCGAGCTCGATGGCGGTCTCGACCGCGCCGTCCAGGTGGACGACGGAGGCGTCGATGCCGTGGTCGGCGAGGTGCTTGGCGACGATGCCCTCGTAGGAGGTGGCGACCGTCATGCCGCCGAGGTCCTCGACGCCCTTCGCCGTGCCCGGCTTGGTGGCGTAACGGAAGGTGGAGCGGGCGAAGCCGAGCGGGAGGATCTCCTCGGCGTTGGCGCCGGAGTCGATGAGCAGGTCGCGGCCGGTGATGCCGATGTCGAGGCGGCCGGAGGAGACGTAGATCGCGATGTCGCGGGGGCGGAGGTAGAAGAACTCGACCTCGTTCTCCGGGTCGACGATCCGCAGTTCCTTGGACTCCCGGCGCTGCTGGTAACCGGCCTCATGCAGCATCTCCGCCGCAGGGCCTGAGAGCGAACCCTTGTTGGGGACGGCGATGCGCAGCATGAGGTCGGCTTCCTTTGCTCGTTCTGTACGGAACTGTGTGCGGGTACGGCTCAGAGGTGGGCGTAGACGTCGTCCAGGGAGATCCCGCGGGCGACCATCATCACCTGG
Organism: Streptomyces sp. NPDC051636; assembly: GCF_044453765.1. Taxonomy (NCBI): domain Bacteria; kingdom Bacillati; phylum Actinomycetota; class Actinomycetes; order Kitasatosporales; family Streptomycetaceae; genus Streptomyces; species Streptomyces sp. NPDC051636. The sequence continues at coordinate 82,965 of NZ_JBITDA010000011.1, forward strand.
ACGTGGTACAGCAGCTGCGAGATTTCCTCGGCGGCCGCCTCCTTGCCCTCGTACTCGGCGGCCATCCAGACCTCGGCGGCCTCCTCGACGACCTTCTTGCCGATGGTATGGACGCCCTTGCCGACCAGCTCTGCGGTGCGGGAGGTGGCGGGATCGCCGTGGGCGGCCTTGTGCTGGAGCTCGGTGAAGAGCTCCTCGAACGTCTTCTTGGACATGGTGGTCCTTACCCTACGCGCTCCGGGCCGTGCCTCAGTGCCAGGGTTCGGATACTGAGCGGAGCGTGACCGCGGTCGCCACCGCGGCCGTCACCGCCTCGTGCCCCTTGTCCTCGTTCGAGCCCTCCAGGCCGGCCCGGTCCAGGGCCTGCTCCTCCGTGTCGCAGGTCAGCACGCCGAAGCCGACGGGGACGCCGGTCTCGACGGAGACCTGGGTGAGGCCGACGGTGACGCCCTGGCACACGTAGTCGAAGTGGGGGGTGCCGCCGCGGATGACGACGCCGAGGGCGACGACCGCGTCGTAGCCGCGGCCGGCCAGTACCTTGGCGGCGACCGGAAGTTCGAAGCTGCCGGGGACCCGGATCAGCGTGGGCTCGTCGATCCCCAGCTCGTGCAGGGCGCGCAGGGCGCCGTTCACCAGACCGTCCATCACCTTGTCGTGCCACTGCGCCGCGACGACCGCGACCCTGAGGTCGCTGGCGTTGCGAACAGACAGTTCCGGTGCACCCTTGCCGCTCACGTCTCTCCTAAGTGCTTTCGCTTACTGGTTGCCGCAGGTGGCCGCGGACGCGGCCGCAGAGGCTGACACGGCGGGCGTGTCCAGCCAGGGCAGGTCGTGTCCCATCCGGTCCCGCTTGGTGCGCAGGTAGCGGAGGTTGTGCTCGCCCGCCTGTACGGGCATCGGCTCGCGTCCGGTGACCTTGAGCCCGTGCCGCAGCAGCGCCTCGGTCTTCTCGGGGTTGTTGGTCATCAGGCGCAGGCTGCGGACGCCGAGGTCCGCCAGGATCTGGGCACCCGCGCCGTAGTCGCGGGCGTCGGCGGGCAGGCCGAGTTCGAGGTTGGCGTCGAGGGTGTCGTGGCCGCGTTCCTGCAGCTCGTACGCCCTCAGTTTGGACAGCAGACCGATACCGCGGCCCTCGTGACCGCGCAGGTAGACCACGACGCCCCGGCCCTCGGCCTGGATCCGCTCCAGGGAGGTGTCCAACTGGGGGCCGCAGTCGCAGCGCAGGGAGCCGAACACATCGCCGGTGAGGCACTCGGAGTGGACGCGGACCAGGACGTCCTCGCCGTCGCCGATCTCGCCGTGCACGAGGGCGACATGCTCGACGCCGTCGACGGTGGAGCGGTAGCCGTACGCCGTGAAGGTGCCGTGGGCGGTGGGCAGGCGGGTCTCGGCCTCGCGCCGGACGGTGGGCTCGCAGCCGCGGCGGTAGGCGATCAGGTCCTCGATGGAGATGATCGTCAGGCCGTGCTTGCGGGCGAACGGGATCAGTTCGGGCAGGCGGAGCATGCGGCCGTCCTCACCGGCGATCTCGACGATCGCGCCGGCCGGGCGGAGCCCCGCGAGGCGGGCGAGGTCGACGGCGGCCTCGGTGTGGCCGTTGCGGACCAGGACGCCGCCGGGCTTGGCGCGCAGCGGGAAGACGTGGCCGGGGCGGACGAAGTCGGTCGGCTCGGCGTCGCCGCCGGCGAGCAGCTGGAGCGTGGTCGCCCGGTCGGAGGCCGAGATGCCGGTGGTCACGCCGTGGGCGGCCGAGGCGTCCACGGAGACCGTGAACGCGGTCTTCATCGACTCGGTGTTGTCCTCGACCATCTGGGGGAGCTTCAGCCGGTCCAGCTCCGCGCCCTCCATGGGGGCGCAGATCAGTCCGCGGCACTCGCTCATCATGAAGGCGACGATCTCGGGTGTGGCCTTCTCGGCGGCGATGACGACATCGCCCTCGTTCTCCCGGTCCTCGTCGTCGACGACCACGACCGGACGCCCGGCCGCGATGTCGGCGATGGCCTGCTCGACGGGGTCGAGAGCGAAGTCCTCGAAGCCGTCGGTGCTGTACAGGATCGGTGCCGCGGTCATGCGGGAGCTCCTTCCAGAGCGGGCTGCGAGGCCTCGCGGGAGCGCAGCCACCAGTCGCGCATGCCCCACAGGACGAGCGCGCCGTAGATGACGTAGACGAAGCCTGAGAAGGCGTAGCCGTTCGCGAAGTTCAGGGGCACGCCGACGAGGTCGACGAGCAGCCAGGCGAACCAGAACTCGACCATGCCGCGCGCCTGGGCGTACATGGCGACGATGGTGCCGACGAAGATGTAGGCGTCCGGCCAGGGGTCCCACGACAGGGACGGGTAGGCCTTGAAGAGCAGGGCGACGGCGACCGTGCCGACGGCGGCGGCGCAGATCATGGCGGCGCGCTCGGGCCGGGTGGCGAACCGCGGGGTGATGTGGCCGTTTTCGGACCGGTCCTTGTCGCGGTTCCACTGCCACCAGCCGTACAGGGCGACGGCCATGACGACGGCCTGCTTGCCGGCGCTGCCGGTCAGGTGGCCGAAGAAGGCCCCGAAGAGGACGAGACCGGACAGGAACTGGACCGGCCAGGTCCACAGCGAGCGCCGCCAGCCGAGCGCCAGGGTGATCAGGCCGAGGATGTTGCCGATCATGTCCGACCACAGGATGTGCTGGCCGAAGAGGGTGAACGCCTCGGAGTTCAGCCCGTTCACTTCGCGGCCCCCTGGCCCGCCGCGAGCAGCCGCTCGACGTACTTGGCGACGACGTCCACCTCGAGGTTGACCGGGTCGCCGGGCTGCTTCAGGCCGAGGGTGGTCAGCGCGAGGGTGGTGGGGATGAGGCTGACGGTGAAGTAGTCCGCGCCTGCCTCGACGACGGTGAGGCTGATGCCGTCGACCGTGATGGAGCCCTTCTCGACGACGTAGCGCGCGAGTTCGGCCGGGAGCGAGATCCTGACGATCTCCCAGTGCTCGGAGGGCGTGCGTTCCAGCACCGTGCCCGTGCCGTCGACGTGTCCCTGCACGATGTGCCCGCCCAGGCGCGCGCCCACGGCGGTGGGGCGCTCGAGGTTGACGCGGGAGCCGGCGGTCAGGGCGCCCAGGCTGGACCGCTTGAGGGTCTCCGCCATGACGTCGGCGGTGAACTCGTCGCCCTCGTGGTCGACGACGGTGAGACAGACCCCGTTCACGGCGATGGAGTCGCCGTGCTTCGCGCCCTGGGTGACGACGGGGCCGCGCAGCCGGAAGCGGGAGGCGTCGCCGAGGTTCTCGACGGCCGTGACCTCGCCCAGTTCTTCGACGATTCCGGTGAACACTTCCCGGGTCCTCCTGCCTCTTCGGGCACGGACTCCGGGGCTGTCGATGACGACAGAATGAACGGATGAGCACACTGGGGACGTCATCGCCGGACGGGACCCGCCCGCGACGGACGAGTCCAGACGGCGGCGCGCACACGTGCATGCCCGCCCGCCGCGCACTGCCTCCCATCCGGACTTTAACCGTCGGTCCAGGAATTTCACCTGGTCAACCGGCCACTGGAAGCGGACGGGTCGCGGACTGTAACCGCCGGTTCGGACTTTCACCGACCCCGGAGTGCGCTGCTTCTGGTACAGGGCCAGTCTGCCACGCCTGATCGTCGTCCATGCGGGTGATCCCTGTGGGGTGCCTCACAGCGGAATGGTCCATACTATTGACGGACTGGTCTAGTCCTTTTATCGTGCCGACGGGCGCCCGGCGGCGGTGACGACGGCCCTTGCCCGCCGCCGGGTCTCGCTCTGGCAAGGTCATCGCATGACCGCACCGGCCCGCTGACGTTCGGAGACCACCGCCCCCGTCGTTCGGCCTGGCCCACCGGATACCTTCGAATTCCCTTCCCGCGGGCTGCGGGGTCTCATTTGACGAAGAGCGCCCCGCCCGGGGGCGCGGTGTGAAGAGGGGCTGAAGCAGCATGACCACGATCCTGGTGACCGGCGGTACCGGAACCCTGGGCCGGCTCGTCGCAGAGCGGCTGCGCGCGGGCGGGCACGACGTGCGGGTGCTCAGCCGCCGCGCCCAGCCGTACGCCGTCGATCTGCGCGAGGGCGGCGCGGGGCTGGACGCGGCCGTCGCCGGCGCGGCCACGATCGTGCACTGCGCGAGCTCGCCGCGCGGCGGTGACGAGAAGGCGGCGGCGAACCTGATCGCGGCGGCGCGGCGGGCGGAGGTGGGCCACCTGGTCTACATCTCCATCGTGGGCGTCGACCGGGTGCCGCTCGGCTACTACAAGTCGAAGCTCGCCGTGGAGAAGCTGGTGGAGGAGTCGGGCCTGGGCTGGACGGTGCTGCGGACGACCCAGTTCCACGATCTGCCCGTGCAGCTGTTCGAGACCCTCTCCAGGTCGCCCGTCCTGCCGCTCCCGGCCGGGGTGTCGGACCAGCCGATCGAGGTGGCCGAGGTCGCGGACCGCCTGGCCGAGTTGGCGGCCGGGGCGCCGGCGGGACGGGTCCCGGACATGGGCGGCCCGGAGGTGCGCACGCTGGAGTCCCTGGCCCGCGCCTACCTGAAGGCGACGGGCCGGCGACGGCCCACGCTGAACCTCCCGCTGCCCGGAAGGACCTGCCGCGCCTTCCGCGAGGGCGGCCACCTCACGCCGGAGCGGGCAGTGGGCAAGGGGACCTTCGAGGAGTACCTGGGACGGCGGTTCGGGGGCGGCTCGGCGGGCTAGAGGGCCGGGGGCGTGGATTCGGGCGCCGGTCGGGGGGCGCACCGGCGACGCACACGGGGGCCGGGGCGGTGGTCGGCACTCCGGGCGAGAAGGCCTTCTCCGTGCGAGGTGCCGTGCCAGGCGTCGCGGACCCGGGGTGGTCCAAAGGACATCCCTAGCGCCCCCGTGGCGCGAACAACTCGTCCTGTGCCCCCTCCCGGGCCGTCAGCAGGGCCCCCCGCAGCACGGCCGTGCCGCCGAGGTCGCTCGCCCGTACCTCGGTGAGCAGGGGGGACATCCGGCGGATGCGTTCCTCCACGCGCGCGGCCAGCGCTTCGCCCCCGGCCTGGCCGATCTCCCCGCCCAGGACCACGCACCCCGGGTCGAGGATGGCGACGACGGAGGCGACGCCGAGGGCGATCCGGTCGGCCAGGGCATCGAGGAAACGGGCGGCGGGGCGGGCCTCCGCGGTGCCGTCGCCCGGGCCGCTCCCGGCGCCGTGCCTGCCGGCCGCCTTCGCCGCCTCCCGCACCACCAGGGCCGCGCCGGTCTCCTCCCTGCCGGGTCCCGACAACCCGTATTCCCGGGCCAGTTCCGCGATCGCGTCCGCTCCGGCCAGGGAGTGGTAGCCGCCCGAGCAGTCCGTCGCCGAGGGCAGCGCGGCCGTGCCCGGGACCGGCAGGAAGCCGATCTCGCCGGTGCCTCCGGAGGCGCCGCGGCGCAGGGTGCCGTCGAGGACGACGGCGGCACCGGGGCTGTGGCCGAGCCAGAGGAGGACGAAGGTGTCCCGGTCCCGGGCGGCGCCCTCCCGCTGTTCGGCGAGGGCGGCGAGGTTGGTCTCGTTCTCGACGCTGACGCGGGCCTCCGGGAACCGCTCCTGGAGCGCGGCGACCAGGCTGCGGTGCCAGCCGGGCAGGCCCGCCGAGTCGCGGAGCTCGCCCGTGCCCGGGTCGATGAGGCCCGGCGCGCCGATGCCGACGGTGTGCGGCCGGTCGGCCCCGGCCTCCTTGACCGCCCGCTCCACGAGCGCCACCGCCCGCTCCTCGGCCGGCTCGGCCCCGGTGTTCCCGCCGATCGGCGCGGACGCCTCGGCGAGCACCCGGCCGAGCAGGTCGGAGACGAGCACGGAGACGCTCTCGGTGCGGACGTCGAGCGCCGCGAGGTGGGCGCGGTCGGCGACGATGCCGTACAGCCGCGCGTTCGGGCCGCGGCGCTGTTCGCCGGACTCCCCGACCACCGTGATCAGACCGGAGACGGTGAGGCGTTCGACGAGGTCGGCGACCGTCGGCCGGGAGAGTCCCGTCAACTGCTTCAACTGCCCTGCCGTCAGAGGGCCTTCCTGCTGCAACAGCCGTAGGGCGAGCCGGTCGTTGATGGCCCGGGCGGTACTCGGTGATGCGGGCATGACCGGAATCCTTCCAGATCCGCGGGACCGGACGGCGCGGAATACGCGCTATCTATCAGGAAGGGTCCCTGATAGTTTACGGCGAAGCATCGGCGGGGGTGCGTCCCCCCAGGGAGGGGCCGGAACATGAGTGACGTGTTCAACGAGCAACACGACCGGCGAACAGTACCGCGCGCCCGGTACGCCGTAGCGGCCGTCTTCGCCGTGCACGGCGCCGTCACCGGATCCTTCGCGACCCGCGTGCCCTGGATCCAGGACCACGCCGCGCTCGGCGCGGGACAGCTCGGTTTCGCCCTGGCCTTCACGGCGTTCGGCGCCTCCTGCTCGATGCCGCTGGCCGGCCGGATCAGCCACCGCTTCGGCAGCCGTACGGCCCTGCGCGGCCTGATCGCGCTGTGGACGCTGTCCCTGGTCCTGCCCTCCCTCGCGCCGGACCTGGTGACGCTCTGCCTGGCGATGTTCACCTACGGCGCGACCGCCGGGATGGCCGACGTCGCCATGAACGCCCTCGGCGTCGAGGTCGAGCGCCTGCTGGACAGGTCGATCATGTCGGGACTGCACGGCATGTGGAGCGCGGGCGCCCTGTTCGGCTCGGCGGCCGGCACGCTCGCCGCGCACCTCGGCTCGGACGCCCGGCTGCACTTCGCGCTGGCGGCCGCCGCGCTCACCCTGCTCGGCGTCCTCGCGTGCGGCTGGGTGCTGGACGTACAGCCCGCCGAGGACGAGGAGCCGCCGCCGAGGTTCGCGCTGCCGCCCAGGTCGGCGCTGCTGATCGGTGCGGTCGGCTTCTGCGCGGTGTTCGCGGAGGGCGCCGGCCTCGACTGGTCGGCGGTCTTCCTGCGCGACCGGCTGGACAGCTCCGCCGGTCTGGCGGCGGCGTCGACGACCGGCTTCATGCTGAGCATGGCGGTGGCCCGGATCGCCGGGGACGCGGTGGTGAACCGCTTCGGGGCGGTCCGCACGGTCCGAGCCGGTGGCGTGCTCGCCGTCCTCGGCGGGCTGCTGATCGTCGTCGCGGGCCATCCGGCGGTGGCGACGGGCGGGTTCGCGCTGATGGGCCTCGGGATCGCGGTCGTCGTCCCGCTGTGTTTCGCGGCGGCCGGCCACAACGGCCCGAACCCCAGTCAGGCCATCGCGGGCGTCGCGACCATCACCTACACCTCCGGGCTGATCGCGCCCAGCCTGATCGGCGGGGTCGCGCAGGCCACCAGCCTGATGGTGTCGTTCGGTCTGGTGACGGTGCTGGCGTGCGGGCTCGCGGTCTTCGCGGGGGTGCTGCGCGGCGGTGGGCGCAGTCCGCGCGAGGTCAGTCCGCGGGCCGCAGCAGTTCCCGACCGGCAGTCCTGAAGTCCTCGCTCCACGCGGCCGGCCGCAGAGTCCCGGCGTCCAGCCGGACCAGGACCCGGGTGCCGTGCGCGTAGGTGACCGTCCCGTCGGCCGAGCAGAAGCGGAAGCCGTAGGTCAGGCCGGTGGTGCCGAGCCGCTCCAGCCACAGGTGGACGGCGTACGCGCCCGGGCTGGTCACCGGCGCCTCATAGGTGATCCGCAGCTCCTTGACCGCGTTGCAGGCGTCGCCCGCGGCCGCCCAGTCCCCGTCGAAGCGGATGCCGTGGGCGTGCCACAGCTCGGCCCAGGCGCGTTCCGCCATCAGCGGGTAGCGGGCGTTGTGCAGCAGCCCCAGCGCGTCCAGGTCGTCGAAGTGGACGGTGACGGGGATCAGCCGGCCGTACGGCAGGGCGGGGGCCGGCGGGGCTTCGGCGGTCACGGGTGGGGCTCCTGGGCGTCGCTGGACGGGGTGGCGGGCACCCCGGGGAATCTCCATCCTAAGCGAGCGCTCAGCAGCCCCGGCCGGGAAGCCCCAGGTCAGGCCGCTGTCGAGTCGAGCTGCTCGGCGGCGGGCCGCAGCGCCCTGGCCCGCGGCGACCCCCGGCTGCGGCGCTTGTCTTCACGTACGCGTCGCCCGGGTGGCCGGATCGCCACGGCATCCCCTTGGCACCGCGCGTACGCCTCGGGCTGCGGCCGGCCCGCTGAGGCCGGCGGTCAGCGGACCAGGTCGTAGGCGTACGACGGCGTGAACGCCCCCGCCGCCCCCTTGCAGCCGTCCGACTCCCCCGGCGGTTTCACCCACAGGTAGGCGTCGATGCCGGGCTCGCCGGTGTCGAGGGTCGGTGACCGGCCGATCCTGCGGCCGGACGGGTCGCACCACGCGCCGTCGGGTGGGGCGCCGTTGCCGTTGCGGCTGGTGTCGATCACGGCGCCCAGGTCTGCGGGGCCGCCGAGGGCGTCGAGGACCTGGCGGTCGTAGGCGATCTCGTCGGTGGTGGTGTGGAAGTTGGAGACGTTACTGAAGATCCCGTCGGAGGAGGCCGGGGAGGCGGCACCCGCCTGTTTCAGCAGGGCCGCCTGCCGGCCGGCGGGGTTCCAGCCGGAGTGGCCCGCGTCGTAGTAGACCCGGGCCGCGGGGTTGGCGGCCTTCAGGACCCGCCCCGCGCGGGCCAGCGCGGTGAAGCGGGCGGCGCGGTCGCCGGACGGCAGGCAGCCGGACTGGGCGACCGAGTCGGGCTCCAGCACGACGATGACCTCGCCGGAGCCCAGTCCCGCGGCGAAGGCGTCGATCCACGCGTCGTACGCGGCGAGGTCGGGCGCCCCGCCCTGGGAGGCCCCGCCGCAGTCCCGGTGCGGGATGGCGTACGGCACGAGCACCGGCACCCGGCGCTGCGCGGCGGCGCCGGAGGTGACCGCGCGGACCCGCGAGGCGATGGTCGCCGGCGTGTGGTCCGCGAACCAGACGGCGGCCGGCCGGCCGGCGATGCGGGACTCGATGAGCGGGGTGCGGGGGTCGTCGGGATGGGCGCGGACCCAGTCGGCCACCCGGGAGTCGGGATGCCGGTACAGCAGCGGACCGGCGACGGCCGCGGTCGGACGCCGCCGGTCGGTGCGGGTGGGAGACGGGCTCTGGGTCGTCGGCTGCGCGGTGGCGGACGGGGAGGTGGAGGCCGGCTCGCCGGTCACCGACGGCCGGGGCACGTCGGGCAGGGGTGCCTGCGTCGGCGCGGGGGTCACCGCGGGCCCGGCACCGGCCGCGTGGTGCCCTTGGCCGAGCGCCGAGATCATGCCGGTCACGGTGCCGACGGCGGCCACCACCGAGGCCGCCACGACCATCGCCATGCGCCGGGCGGCGCGCCTGCGCTCGGCCCTGCGGGCGGCCAGCCGCCGGGCACGTGAGCCTGACACGGTGAAGCGCCCCCTCCCCCCGCAACGGGTCCGCGTTCCCCCGTTCCGGGGAAGCGCCGGGCCCGTCGGCACGCCCGTCGGTCCAGGGCTGGGACCCTTCCCCCATGGCGCAGTTGAAACACCTCACCCCGTCCGTCGACGCCGTCGTCCGCCGTATGCGCGCCCTGGAAACGGCCCTGCCCGCGAGCGACGGGGTCGCGGTGTTCAACCGCGTCTACCTGGCCGTCACCGAGGAGGTGGAACGGCGCCTGCACGCCGGTGGGTTCACGGATCCCCGGGCCGCGACGGCGCTGGATGTGCGGTTCGCCGAGCGGTATCTCGCCGCGGTCGACGCGGTGGCGGACGACCGCCGTCCGCCGGCCTGCTGGCGGCCGCTGTTCCAGCTCCGCCGCCATCCCGGCGTACGCCCGCTGCAGTTCGCCCTCGCGGGCATCAACGCGCACATCGGCCACGACCTGGCGCTGGCCGTCGTGGACACCTGTCGCACCCTCGGCTGCGAACCGGCCGACCTGGAGGACGAGTTCGACCGCGTGGGTGAGCTCCTCGTATCGCTGGAGGAACGCATCCGCGAGGATCTGATGCCGGGTCCCGACCTGCTCCAGATCGCCGACCCGCTCACCCACCTCCTCGGCTCCTGGAGCCTGGAGCGCGCCCGGGAGGCCACCTGGTCGGCGGCGCGGGCGCTGTGGGCACTGCGCCGGTTCGAGGACCTCGCCGAGGAGGTCACCGAGCGCCTGGACGCGGCCGTCGGTTTCGCGGGCCGCATGCTGCTCACGCCGCTACCGGACTGATCCGGCCACTCCGGTGCTTCGTCCCCCTCAACTCGTGTGTGAACCTTGTACGTTCGACACGAACCGACCTCTTGCGAAGGAGCACAGGGCATGGCGACGCGGCTCGGACTCGGCCTTCCCCAGAACAAGCAGTACAACCTCGGACGAGACGTGCCCGACGTGGCGCGCGCCGCCGAGCGGATCGGCTACGAGAGCCTCTGGGTGTACGAGCGGCTTCTGGTCCCCGACCCCGCGACGCAGGGCCTGTACGGCATCGACGGCCTGCCCTGGCCGGACGGCTACCGGGGTGTCGCCGAGCCGCTGGTCACCCTCACCCTCGCCGCCGCGGCGACCGAGCGGGCGCGGCTGGGCACCAGTGTGCTGGTCGCTCCGCTGCACGTGCCGTTCCAGCTCGCGAAGGCCCTCGCCACGCTGGACGCGGCGAGCGGCGGCCGGGTGGTGGCGGGCCTGGGCACCGGCTGGTCCCTGGACGAGTACGCGGCCGCGTCCGTACGGCCCTTCGAGGAGCGTGGGCAGGTCCTGGACGAGCTGATCGAGGTGTGCCGGGCCGTGTGGGGTCCGGACCCGGTGGCGTACGACGGACGCGTCACGAAGATCGCGTCTGCCGTGGTCGGCCCCAAGCCCGCCCGCCCGATCCCGATCCTGCTGGCGGCGGCGTCGAAGAAGGCCCAGCGCCGCCTCGTCGACCACGCCGACGGCTGGATGCCGGTGGGCATGGGCGCCGAGGCCCTCGCCGCGCAGTGGCGCGGACTGCGGGAGCTGGCCGCCGAACGCGGGCGGACCGAGCCGATCCGGACGGTCCTGCGCACCAACGCGGACTACCGGGCCCAGGGATACGACGGCGCCGACCGGCGGCCCTTCCAGGGCAGCGTCGACCAGATCGTGGAGGACCTGGCCGCGCACGCCGAGGTCGGCCTCGACGAGATCTTCATCGACCTCCAGCACGGCACCCAGGACGCCCAGGAGCTCAAGGACGTCGCCGCGGAGGTGTACGAGAAGGCGCGCGCGGCCGGCGTGTGAAACCCGGTCAGTCCTCCGGCAGCTCGACGGGCGCGATCTCGTCGTAGACGTCACCCGGACCGGGGTTGCCCGGGTCCGTGGCGCCGCCGAGGTGGTGCATGACGCCCCAGACCGCGTTCAGCGCGGTCTGGACCGCGCCCTCGGCCCAGCCGGCCGTCCAGGAGATGTCGTCGCCGGCCAGGAAGATGCCCCGCTTGTCCTCGGGCAGCCGGTCCTGCATGAAGTGCGTGAACAGGCGCCGCTGGTAGCGGTAGTGGCCCGGCAGGTTGGCCTTGAACGCGCCCATGAAGTAGGGCTCGTTCTCCCAGGAGACCGTCACCGGGTTGCCGATGATGTGCTTCCGGATGTCGACCTTCGGGTAGATCTCACCGAGCGACTTCAGCATGACCTCCATCCGCTCGTTCGCGGACAGCGGCAGCCACTTGAGGCTGTCGTCGCACCACGTGTAGGAGAGGCAGATGACGGCCGGCTGGTCCGGCCCGTTGTCGAGCAGGTAGGTGCCGCGGGTCATGCGGTCGGTGAGCGTCATCGACATGACGTCCCGGCCGGTCTCCTCGTCCTTGTCGAGCCAGAACGGCCGGTCGACCGGGACGAAGAGCTTGGAGCTCTCCATGTAGTGGGTTCGCTCCATCGCGGTCCAGTGGTCGATAGGGAAGAGCGAGTCGTCGCAGGCGATCTTGGACAGCAGCATCCAGGACTGGGCGGTGAAGATGGCCGCCTTGTACGTGCGGATGTCGCCGTTCGCGTCCGTCACGGTGATCCGGTTGCCCGCGGTGCGGTGCAGCCGGGTCACGGCCGGGCGCGGCTCGCCGTCCACGTGCAGGGACTTGAGGGACGTCCCGTACGGCCAGTGCACGATCTTCTCCGGCTCGCGCTCCCACAGGCGCAGCGGCAACTGCTGGGAACCGCCGACGATGCCGCGGTGGTGGTCGTCGGCCTCGGTGTAGACGACGCGCAGGATCTCCAGGATGGAGTTGGGGAAGTCGGTGTCCCAGCCGCCGGTGCCGAAGCCGACCTGGCCGAAGATCTCGCGGTGCCGGAAGGACTTGAACGCCTCGGAGTCGCAGAGGAAGCCGTAGAAGGTCTGGTTGTCGAGCTTCTCGACGAGCTTCGACCAGATCTCCCGGATGCGCGGCACGTCCCGCTCGCGCATCGCGTGGTTCATGTCGGAGAAGTCGGCGCCCTCTTCGAGGCACTTGTTCCAGGCCTCGGCGACATCGCGGTAGACCTGCGGCAGGTCGTCGATCGTCTCGGCGTAGTGCGACTCGCCCTTGAGGTCGACGACGGTCGAAGGCGTCGTCTCCGCGAGCGGGTTGGGGAAGGGCCGGGTCTCGAGTCCCACCAGGTCGATGTAGTGCTGGAGGGCCGTCGAGGACGGCGGGAAGCGCATCGCGCCCATCTCGGCGGTGAGCGAGGGGTCGCAGCCCTCGAAGCCCACCGTCCGCAGCCGGCCGCCGAGCTGGTCGGCCTCGTAGACGACCGGCTTGAGGCCCATCTTCATCAGCTCGTACGCGGCCACGAGGCCGGACAGGCCGCCGCCGATGACCGCCACCTCGGTGCCGTGCTCGGTCGCGGGGATCTGGCCGAGGCCCGCCGGGTGGGCGAGGAAGTCGTCGTAGGCGTAGGGGAAGTCCGGGCCGAACATGGTGATCGGCGGCTGCTGCTCGTCGGCGTGCTGGACGGCGTTGGGCACCGTGGACGTCATGGGGTACGGACTCCTTGCGCGGAAGAACTCGGGGGGAGGCTTTTCGGGGGGTGAGGCTGCTCAGGCGAGCGACCCGTACAGGCCGGGGCGGCGGTCCTTCAGGTACGGGTTCGCCTCGCGGGAGGCGGCCAGGAAGGCGGGGTCGACGTCGGCGAGGACGAGCTCCTCGCCGCGGCCGGCACGGGTGCGGGCGACTCCGTCGGGGCCGGCCAGGGCGGACAGGCCGACGAACTCGAACTCGCCCTCGGGACCGACCCGGTTGACGTACGCGACGTACATCTGGTTCTCCCAGGCACGCACCGGGATCATCGACTCGGCGACGAACTGGAAGGGGTGCATCTGCGCGGTCGGGACGAGAAGGAGGTCCGTGCCCGCCAGGGCGTGGGCGCGGACGTTCTCCGGGAACTCGACGTCGTAGCAGATCATCAGGCCGACGGTGAGGCCGTCCAGCTCGGCCTGCACCACCGGCTGGTCACCCGGGGTGAAGTGGTCGCGCTCGAAGCAGCCGAAGAGGTGGGTCTTGCGGTAGTTCGCGAGCGGGGTGCCGTCGGCGGAGATCAGCTGGGCGGAGTTGTAGACGGTGTCGCCGTCCCGCTCGGGGTAGCCGTAGGCGATCGCCAGGCCGTGCCGGGAGGCCAGCTCGGCGATCGCGTCCGCCGCGTCGCCGTCGGCGGGCTCGGCCAGGCGCCCGATGGCGTCGCCGATCGCGTACCCGGTGAGGAACATCTCCGGCGCGACGAGCAGCGCGGCACCCGCGGCGGCGGCCCGGCCCGCGGCCTCGTCGAGGACCTTGAGGTTCTCGACGGTGGAGCCGGGGCGGCCGGAGCTCTGGAGGAGGGCGGTACGCATGCGGATCCTCGCCGGTACGAAGGGTTCGGGGGTCATTTAGACGGTACGGTCGGCCGCCTCGGCCGGACAAGAAGAAGCCGTTGCGCGCCCTTGAGCGGATCGTTGCGCGCGCCGGAGGCCGGGCGGCGATTCGTTGCGCGCCCCGAGGTCGTACCCCCGTCATCCCTGGGGCGCACGTCACGGGCGGCGTCCCCCGCCGGACGGGGGAGGCGCGGTGACGTCCTCGGCCCGATGTGGCGCGCGCCCGTCGCGGGGAGAGTGGTGGGCATCCAGTTCACCTGCTTGACCTGCGGGAAGGACCGTTGTGAAGCGTCGTGTGAAGCCTCCTGCGAAGATCGCCGCCGTTGCCTCCGCCCTGCTGATCACCGCGGGGGCAACGGGCTCCGCGGCGGCCTCGGGCGGCGGTGGGCGTCCGCCCCGGGAGGCCGCCGCACTCACCGGAACCGCGAAGCTGTACCGCACGGCCGGGGACGACATCACCTTCTCCTTCGACGCGCACCTGGCGGCGAAGGAGAACGACAACCCGGTGAAGGCGACCGGCACCTTCCGGTTCAGCCACCACCTGGGCGGCGTCGGCCACTGGGCGAGGGCCAGGGTCGACTGCCTGGTCAACGGCGGCAAGGTCGCCGTGGTGTCCGGGGTGATCACCGACACCGACATGAAGGACGTCCTGGGCCACCGGGTGGGCATCACCGTCCACGACACCGGCGGCACCGACCGGCTCGGCCACAGCTGGGCCGCGACCGAGGACATGGGGCCGAAGGACCTGCCCAGGTGCGTGGGGTCGGCGCCGTTCGAGCGGGTGAAGAAGGGGACGGGGGACTTCCGGGTGGTGCCCTGGAACCCGCCGTTGCAGAGCCCGCTCTACAGCTCCCTCAAGCGCTCGACGATCTCCCGCAGCAGCTCCGGGTCGGCGGACGGGCCCGTCGGCAGCAGGCGGCGCGGCTCGTCGATGCGCACCAGCCCGGCCTCGGCCAGGTCGCCGAGCAGCACGCGGACGACGGTGAGGGGGAGGTCGGCGTCCGCGGCCAGCTCGACGACCGGGCGCGGGCCGCGGCGCACCAGGTCGAGCAGGGCGGCGCGGGCATGGTCGACGCCGGGCGGTGCCACATCCGCCGGAACGGCGGTGACCTGGGACATCAGGTCGATGGTGTGCCGGCCCGCGGGCCGGGTGCGGCCCCGGGTCACCGTGTAGGGGCGCACCATCGACCCGGTCTCGTCCTCGTACCAGTGGTCGTCGGTCACCGGGAGTCAGGTCGCCGATCGTGCGGCGGCGTCCAGGTGGCGGCCGAGGCGGCGGACGAGCAGGGCCATCTCGTGGCCGAGCTGTCCGACATCGCTCTGTGCCTCGCTGAGCACGGCCAGGCGGCTGCCGTGCCCTGCCGGGGTGATGAACAGGTAGGCGTCGTCGAGCATCACCATGGTCTGCCGCACTTCGCCGGCCTCGAACCGCTCCCCCGCCGAGCGGGCCAGGCCGTGGAAACCGGAGCAGACGGCGGCGAGGTGCTCGACGTCCCGTCTGCGCATGCCCTCCGAGCAGCTCAGCGGGAGCCCGTCGGCGGTGAGCAGCACGGCCTGCCGGACGTGCTCGGTCCGCGCCACGAGGTCGTCGAGCAGCCATCCCAGATCCGCGCCAGGGGCTCCGCCGGGGACCGTGATGGAGGGCTCGGGGTTCTGCTGGTCATCGGGCATCGTCGGCATACGTCCCTTCGTCGGGGTCGGTCCGCCCCTCGGCGGCGTCAGGACTGGCGGGCCCGCGCCCGTCCCCGGCCGACAGTCCCCGGCGGCCACGGTCCAGACCACGCTGGAAGGCACCGAAGACGGCCCGCATCTCCTCGGCGTCGATCTCACGCCGCGGGGGCGTTTCGCCGGGTGGGGTGTCCTCACGGAGGAGGGCGGCGAGGGAGGCTCGGCGGATGCGGGTGGGGAGCGCGGGGGTGTGGGGGGTGGCGGTCTTGGGGGTGGCGGTGTCGGCGGCGGCGCTGCTGGTAGCGGGGCGCCTCCCCATCCCGGGATCCAGCCCACGCTCCCCCGCCCCCGGCTCCGCCGGCTCAGCCTCCGCCGGCGCCCTGGACGGCAGCACCCCCGCCCCGTGGTCCCGCACCCCCGGCTCCATCTGCGCCAACACCCCCGGCGGCAACCACACCACCGCCGTCGTCCCGCCGTACGGCGAGTCCCGCAGGGTGACCTCGATGCCGTGGCGGGCCGCGAGGCGGCCCACGACGTACAGGCCGAGGCGGTCGTGCCGGGTGGGGTCGAAGGCGTCGGGGTCGGTGAGGGTGCGGTGGGCCGCCTCGCGCTGGTCGGGGTCGAGGCCGAGGCCCCGGTCGTCGATCTCGAGCAGGAAGCCGCCCCGGGTTCGTCCGGTGCGCAGGGTGACCTGGGTGTGCGGAGGAGAGAACACCGTGGCGTTCTCGAGGAGTTCGGCGATCAGGTGCACCACGTCGGCGACCGCGACCGCCGCGACGCCGGCCTCGGGCATCGGCGGCACGACCACCCGCGCGTAGTCCTCGATCTCGCTCACCGCCGAGGACACGACGTCCGCGAGGGGCACGGGCCGCCGCCACCGGCGGCCGGGTGCCGCGCCGGAGAGGATGATCAGGCTCTCCGCGTGCCGCCGCATGCGGGTGGTGAGGTGGTCGATGCGGAACAGCTCGCGCAGCACGTCGGGGTCGTCGGTGCGCCGCTCCAGGGTGTCGACGAGCTTCAGCTGCCGGTGCACCAGCGCCTGGTTGCGGCGGGCGATGTTGAGCAGCACCGCGAACAGCCCGCGCCGCAGGGTGGCCTGCTGGACGGCGGCCTCGACCGCCGCGAGGCGCGCGGTGTTGAAGGACCGGCCGACCTGGCCGATCTCGTCGGCCCGTACCTCGTCGGCGGCCAGCGGCGGCGCCTCGGCCACCGCGTCCACGTCCTCGCCCGCGCTGAGCCGCCGCATCACTTCGGGCAGTTGGCGGGCGGTCAGCAGATCGGCCGCGTCCCGCAGCGTCTCCAGGCGGCGCGAGATGCGCCGGGCACCGCGCACCGCGAACCACAGCGACAGTCCCACGGCGGCCAGCCCGGCCACGCCGACCACCGCCGCCTTGGCCAGCTCCCGGTAGGCGAAGGCCCGTCCGCGCGCGGCCGAGTTCTCCGCCGACCGGGTGCACCGCAGCATGTACTGCTTCACGGCCCGGTCGGCGGTCGTCCGCCACGTGTCCGCCGCGACCGCCTCCCCGGCGTGCGCCGCGCCCGCCCGCAGCAGGGCGTCCTCGCCGCGCTCCAGGTCCCGGTGCAGATTTCCGCGCTGGAACTCCTCGAACAGCGCCCGCGAGTCGGACGGCAGGTCCGACACGTACGTTCGTTCGAAGACACGCCGGTCCTCGATCGTCGCCGTGAGCGTGTCGTACTGGCGGTCGGTCAGGATGCCGGCCGCGCGGGCCCCGGCGACCAGGGCGTCCTCGCGGGAGACGAACTCCCGTACCCGCACCAGCTCGATGACGACCTGCGCCTCCCGGGCCAGCTGCCCGGCCTGGAGCGCGGTGAGCGTGGACTGGACGTCGAAGCCGGGTTCCACGAGGGCGCCGTACTCGGTGACCGCCCGGTCCCAGGAGACCGAGCGGGACAGCACCCGCCCCCGCAGCTTCTCCAGCCCGTCGGTGGCGTGCGTCATCGCGTCGAGCACCTGCCGCTGCCGGCCGGTGAGCCGGTCCCGGTCGCCGCCCCGGATCGCCTCGCGCATGGCGTTCACCGCGTGGTCGGTGCGGCGCTGCTGGGCCAGCAGGTCACCGGCGGCGGCCGGGTCCCGGTCGCCGCCCAGGTACGCGGCCGACAGCCGCCGCTCGATCTGGATCTGGCCGACGGCCGTGTCGACGGGGGTGCCGAAGTCCTCGTACACGCTCTGCAGCCGGATCAGCGCGCGCAGGTCGCCGGTGACCGACACCATGGCGAAGCTCCACATGGTCATCAGCGCGAGGACCGGCGCGAGCGCGAGCGCCACGATCCGCGCGCGGACGGTGGTGGGACGGCCGACGGGCCAGCGCATGGTTACCTGCCGGTGTTACCAGTCAGTAGGAAGTCCGGCACAACCTAGGGGATCTTCCTGCCGCCCGCAAGGGTGACCTGGGGTAATCACAGGTCACCGCGAGCGACCATGGCCCGCAGCTCCTCGAGGCCGGGCGCGCGGCGCTGGGGCGGTCGGCCGCCGGGCGGTGTGAGGCGTCCGGCGGCCCGGGCGGCCCATCCGGCCCTCGACACCGGCCGGCGGGGCTCAGTCAGGTCGGCGATCCCGAGGAGAACCGCCTCAGCAGCGGCGACAGCACCAGCACCGACTTGGTCCGCTCCACGAACGGCTCCCCCGCGATCCGCTCCAGCACCCGCTCGAAGTGGCGCATGTCGGAGGCGAAGACCTGGACGATCGCGTCCGCGTCCCCGGTGACGGTGGACGCCGCCACGACCTCCTGGTAGCGCTCCAGGCCCCGCTGGATGGTCTCCGGGGAGGTGTTGCGCCGGCAGTAGATCTCGACGAACCCCTCGGTCTCCCAGCCGAGCGCCGCCGGGTCCACCCGGACGGTGAATCCGGTGATGGCCCCGGTGGCGCGCAGCCGGTCCACGCGCCGCTTCACGGCGGGCGCGGACAGGCCGACCAGCTGCCCGATGTCCGCGTAGGAGCGGCGGGCGTCCTCGGCGAGGGCGTGCACGATGCGTTCGTCGAGATCGTTCAGCACAGTGGGTCGATCACTTCTCGGACGGTGCGGGTGTGGCGAGTCGGGAGCGGCGATAGCCGTATACGAAGTAGAACACGAGCCCGACCGCCATCCAGACCCCGAAGACCACCCAGGTGACGGCCGACAGGCTGCCCATCATCCAGACGCAGAAGGCGAAGCCCAGCGCGGGCAGCACCGGCGACAGCGGCACCCGGAAGGTGCGGGCCATGTCCGGGCGGGTCCGGCGCAGCACGACGACGGCGATGTTGACCAGCGCGAAGGCGAACAGCGTGCCGATGCTGGTGGCGTCGGCGAGCTGGCCCAGCGGGATGGCGGCGGCGAGGACACCGCAGAACAGCGAGACGATCACCGTGTTGGCGCGGGGCGCGCCGGTCTTCGGGTGGACCTTGGCGAACACCTTGGGCACGAGGCCGTCCCGGGACATCGCGAAGAGGATGCGGGTCTGCCCGTACAGGACGGTCAGCACGACGCTCGCGATGGCGATGACCGCGCAGGCGGCCAGCAGGGTGCCCCAGAAGCTCTCCCCGGTCACGTCCCGCATGATCTGGGCGAGCGCGGCCTCCGAGTCGTTGAACCGCCGCCAGGGCTTGGCACCGACGGCGACGGCCGCGACGAGGACGTACAGCGCGGTCACGATGACCAGCGACAGCATGATGGCGCGCGGCAGGTCGCGCTGGGCGTCCTTCGCCTCCTCACCGGCGGTGGAGGCGGCGTCGAAGCCGATGTACGAGAAGAAGAGCGTCGCGCCCGCCGCGCTCACCCCGGTCATGCCCAGCGGCATGAAGTTCTCGTAGTTGCCCGAGCGGAAGCCCTGGAGGCCGATGGCGCAGAACAGCACCAGCGCGGCGATCTTCACGCAGACCATGACGGTGTTGGCGCGCGCGGACTCCCTGGCGCCGCCGAGCAGGAACGCCATGGCGAGGAGTACGACGATCAGCGCGGGCAGGTTGAAGACGCCGCCGTCGCCGGGCGGGGCCGACAGCGCGTCCGGGATGGTGACGCCGATGGTGCCGTCGAGCAGCTCGTTGAGGTACTCCCCCCAGCCGACGGCCACGGCGGCGACCGACACGCCGTACTCCAGGACCAGACACCAGCCGCAGATCCAGGCGATCAGCTCGCCCATCGTTGCGTATGCGTACGAGTACGAGGAGCCGGAGACCGGGATGGTGCCCGCCAGCTCGGCGTAGGAGAGGGCCGAGAAGAGCGCCGTGAGACCGGCGATCACGAAGGAGAGGGTGACGGCCGGACCGGCCTTGGGGACGGCCTCGCCGAGGACCACGAAGATGCCGGTGCCGAGCGTGGCACCGATACTGATCATGGTCAGCTGCCACAGCCCGAGGGAGCGCCTGAGGGTGCCTCCCTCACCCTGGCCGCCCTCCGCGACCAGGCGTTCCACGGGCTTGCGACGCATCAGGCGCGCGGCGACGCCCGGGGACGCGGGGGCGGTGGCTCTGCGGTTGTGCGGGGGTGCGCCTTGGTCGAGCACGCGCTGGCTCCTTCATCGCTGCCGGTCAGGGCGGCGGGGACCGGCGGCATCCCTGCGAGGGCAGGGACCCGACGAGCGGGGTCCCCGCCACACCACGTACAGGTGAGCACCCTATGAGCCATCCGTTCACGGGCGTAATGCAGCAACCTTGCGCATACCCGCAAGATCATTGCGTTCATCGGGGACGGGTGCCCATTCGTTGCGCATCGGCTGTCGGCTGTTGCGGCAGCAAGGACCCCGGGCATGCCGCACGGCCGTACGGACGGAGGATGCTCAGCTCCAGCTGGCGTGCAGCGGCATGCCCTCGGCGTAGCCGGCCGCGCTCTGGACGCCGACGATGGCCTTCTCGGCGAACTCCTCCAGGGAGGCGGCGCCGGCGTAGGTGCAGGAGGAGCGGACGCCCGCGATGATCGAGTCGATCAGGTCCTCGACGCCCGGGCGGGCCGGGTCGAGGAACATGCGGGAGGTGGAGATGCCCTCCTCGAACAGCGCCTTGCGGGCACGGTCGTAGGCCGACTCCTCGGAGGTGCGGTTGCGCACCGCGCGCGCGGAGGCCATGCCGAACGACTCCTTGTACGGGCGGCCGTCCGCGTCGTGCTGGAGGTCGCCCGGCGACTCGTAGGTGCCCGCGAACCACGAGCCGACCATCACGTTGGACGCACCGGCCGCGAGTGCCATCGCCACGTCGCGCGGGTGCCGGACACCGCCGTCGGCCCACACGTGCTTGCCGTACTTCCTCGCCTCGGCCGCGCACTCCAGGACGGCGGAGAACTGCGGGCGGCCCACGCCGGTCATCATGCGGGTGGTGCACATGGCGCCGGGGCCGACGCCGACCTTGACGATGTCGGCGCCCGCCTCGATGAGGTCGCGCACGCCCTCGGCCGCCACAACGTTGCCGGCGACGACCGGCACCTGCGGGTCGAGAGCGCGGACCAGCCTGATCGCGCCGATCATCGATTCCTGGTGGCCGTGCGCGGTGTCGATGACGAGCGTGTCCACGCCCGCGTCCAGCAGCTGCTCGGCCTTGCCCGCCGCGTCGCCGTTGATGCCGACGGCGGCGGCGATGCGCAGCCGCCCCTTCGCGTCGGTCGCCGGGGTGTAGAGGGTCGCGCGCAGGGCGCCCTTGCGGGTGAGGATGCCGGCCAGCCTGCCGTCCTGGTCGACGGCCGGGGCGTAGCGGCGGTTGGCGGCGTCGAGCCGGTTGAAGGCCTCGCGCGGGTCGATGCCGGCGTCGAGCAGCAGCAGGTCCTTGGACATGACCACTTCGAGCTGGGTGAAGCGGTCGACGCCGGTCAGGTCCCGGTCGGTGACGACGCCGATGGGCCGGTGGTCGTCGTCGACGACGACACCGGCGTTGTGCGCGCGCTTGGGCAGCAGGGACAGCGCGTCGGCGACGGTCTGGTGCGGGGCCAGCACGATGGGGGTGTCGAGGACCAGGTGGCGGCTCTTGACCCAGGAGACGACGTCGGTGACCACGTCGATCGGGATGTCCTGCGGGATGACCACCAGGCCGCCGCGGCGGGCCATCGTCTCGGCCATGCGGCGGCCGGCGATGGCGGTCATGTTGGCGACGACGAGCGGGATGGTGGTGCCCGTGCCGTCCGGGGAGGCGAGGTCCACGGCCTGGCGCGAGCCGACCGCCGAGCGGCTCGGCACCATGAACACGTCGTCGTATGTCAGGTCGTACGCGGGCCGGATGTCATTGAGGAAACGCACGTGCTGCACATCCCAGTTGATCAGAGGTGGCCCCCGGACAGGTCAGCCAGGGGGAAAGAGCACGTACTTCATTCTCCCATGACGTCCGCCGTTCCCTGCCCCGACAGAACATCCAGGCTGGTCAGAGGGCCTTAGGAGGAACCTCCAAGGGCCAGCACGACGGCGAGCGACGGCGTCAGTCCGACGGCGTGGGAGAACACCTCCTGGGCGGTCTCCCACTCCTCCGGACGAGCCTTCGCATACGCCTGCCAGCCCCGTACGACAACCAGGAGCCCCTTGCCCACGGCCTCCTCGGGCCAGACGGAGAGGTCGCAGAGGCTGTCGGCCAGCGCGTCCCAGTTGCGGCCGAACCACCCGGGCAGGTCCAGCGCGCGGACGCACCGGTCCATCAGCCCCGCCTTGTCCGTGACCCCGTCGAGGTCCAGGACGACCAGGTGCCGGCCGGCCAGGTCGTCGGTCATGTCAGGGCCCGTCCGGGTCCGCGCGGTTGAGGGCGGGCCTCGGCGTCGGGCCCGCGGTCATCAGGTAGTCCGCCGCGGAGGTGTCCGTCACCAGGCTGGTCACGAGCCCGGAGCGCAGCACCGCGTCGATCGCTGCCGCCTTGCGCTGTCCGCCCGCTATCGCGACGACCTCGGGGATACGGCGGAGCTGGTCGGCCTTGACCGTGATGCACCGCTCCCCCAGGTCCCGGCCGACCCGGCGGCCCTCGGTGTCGAAGAGGTGCGCGGACATCTCGGCGGCGACGCCGAGCGAGGCGTAGTGCGCCCGCTCCTCGTCACTGAGCATGTCGTGCACCGTGGAGATACCGGGCTCCCAGGAGCCGATGGAGACGCAGGCGACCGTGACCTTGTCGAAGTACTCGAAGGCCCGGGCGATCCCGGTCTGGTGGCGCAGCGCCTCGGCGGTGGCCGCGTCCGGCAGCAGCATGGGCGCGTAGATGGGGTGCGCGTCGCCGCCGGAGACCTGGGCGGCGCGGCGGACGGCCTCGACCGAGCCGCGCTCGGCGGTCCCGGCGTCGTACACGCCCGTCAGCTGCACCACCGTGCAGGGCGGCAGCCGGTCCAGCGCCGCCGCCATGTGAATGGTGGACCGGCCCCAGGCCAGGCCCAGCACGTCCCCCTCGTTGACGAGCTCACCGAGCAGGTCGGCGGCGACCTCCCCCAGGTTCTCGGGGTCGGGAGTCTCCTCGGCCTCGGCCGGGGACTCGACCACGACGGCGTGCCTGAGGCCGTAACGGGCGCGGAGCGCGTCGGAGCGGTCGGCGTCCAGTTCGGCCGGGACGCGGATCTCGATGCGTACGAGATCCCGTTCGAGGGCGGTTTCCAGGACCCGGGCCACCTTGAAGCGGCTGACGCCGAACTCCTCCGCGATCTGGATCTTGGACTTCCCCTCGAGGTAGAAGCGGCGGGCCATGGCCGCCGCCTGCACCAGCTCAGCGGGTCCCATCCGCATGGCTGACCGGCCCGCCGACATACCCGACACGGCGATCTCCTCACTGCTGTTCACACTCTGGATTCGCCGTTCATCCTTGCAGATCCGGCGCGCTTGAACTGCCCTGATGGGCGCCGTTCACGTAGCTGTGGCCCAAGGGCCGTCTAGTGGTCGCAGGCCCAGGACGCCTTGGCGGTCGCCGCCTCGGCCTGGGTGCGTAGTGCACGTACCGCTTCCGCCGGGTCCTTTGCCCCGTACACGGCCGAACCGGCGACGAAAACGTCCGCTCCCGCGTCCGCGCACCGCTCGATCGTCGACGCCGAGACGCCTCCGTCGACCTGCAACCACAGCTCGAGGCCGTGCTTGTCGATCAGCTCGCGGGTGCGGCGGATCTTGGGAAGCATGATGTCCAGGAACGCCTGACCGCCGAAGCCCGGCTCGACCGTCATGATCAGCAGCATGTCGAGTTCGGGGAGCAGGTCCTCGTACGGCTCGATCGGCGTCGCGGGCTTGAGCGCCATGGATGCGCGGGCACCCTTGGCGCGGATCTCGCGGGCGAGCCGCACGGGGGCGGCGGCGGCCTCGACGTGGAACGTGACGGACGAGGCACCCGCTTCCACGTACTGGGGCGCCCAGCGATCGGCGTCCTCGATCATCAGATGGCAGTCCAGCGGGGTGTCCGTGGCGCGGGCCAGGGACTCTACGACCGGCACGCCGAGCGTGAGGTTCGGGACGAAATGGTTGTCCATGACGTCGACGTGGAGCCAGTCGGCTCCCTGGACCGCCTTGGCCTCCTCCGCGAGGCGGGCGAAGTCGGCGGACAGGATGCTGGGGTTGATCTGCACGGCCATGACCCAAGCCTGCCATGTTCTGGCACGGTTGTTCGCCCCGGTACACCAGGTACGGCTGCCGGAACCGGCCGGGGCAGCCCCGCGCCCGCCCCGGCCGCAGGTCAGCCCGTCCGGCGAAGGAGCGCCAGATACATGGCGTCGGTGCCGTGCAGATGCGGCCACAGCTGCACGTCGGGGCCCTCGCCCAGCGCCGGGATCCCCGGCAGGAGGGGGCGGGCGTCGAGGAGTTCGGTGTCCCGGCGCTGCTTGAGGACGTCCTCGACGACGGCCCGGGTCTCGGCGAGGTGCGGCGAGCAGGTGGCATAGCCGACGACGCCGCCCACCCGCACCGAGTCCAGCGCGCCGCGCAGCAGGGCGCGCTGCAGCGGTGCGAAGTTCTCCAGGTCCTGCGGACGGCGCCGCCACCGGGCCTCGGGCCGTCGGCGCAGAGCGCCGAGACCGGTGCACGGCACGTCCACCAGCACCCGGTCGAAGCTGCCGGGCCGCCACGGCGGCCGGGTGCCGTCGGCGGCGATCACCTGGTACGGCCCGGGATTCCCGGCCAGCGCCTTGGCCACCAGCCCGGCGCGGTGCGGCTGTTTCTCGGAGGCGAGCAGCACCGCCCCGCGTTCGGCGGCGAGCGCGGCGAGCAGCGCGGCCTTGCCGCCGGGGCCCGCACACCCGTCGAGCCACTTCTCGTCGGGCCCCTCCAGCGGCGCGCCCGCCAGCGCGAGGGCGACCAGCTGGCTGCCCTCGTCCTGCACCCCGGCCCGGCCCTCCCGCACGGCCTCCACGGCCCCCGGCTCCCCGCCCTCGGTGAGCCGCACGGCGTACGGCGACCAGCGGCCGGGTACGGCGGCGTCCTCGCGGAGCAGTTCCTCGGTGGTGGACCGCCCGGGCCGGGCGACGAGCGTCACCTCGGGCCGCTCGTTGTCGGCCTCCAGCAGGTCCTCGATCCCGGCGCGCCCGCCGCCCAGCGAGTCCCACAGGGCGGAGACGACCCAGCGGGGATGCGAGTGCACCACGGCGAGATGGTCCTCGGGATCCTCCTCGTACGGCGGCGCGACCTTCTCCAGCCACCCGTCGAGGTCGTCCTGGGCCACCTTCCGCAGCACCGCGTTGACGAACTTCGCCCGGCCGTCACCGAGCACGACCCGGGCCAGCTCGACGGAGGCGGACACGGCGGCGTGCGTCGGAATCCGCGTCCCGAGCAACTGGTGTGCCCCGAGGCTGAGCACGTCGAGGACCGGCGGGTCGACCTCCCTGAGCGGCCGGTCGACACAGGCCGAGATCACGGCGTCGTACGTCCCCTGCCGCCGCAGCGTCCCGTACACCAACTCCGTGGCCAGCGCCGCGTCCCGGGCGTCGAAGTCCCCCTTCTCCCGCGCCTTCCTCAACAGCGGCGGCAAGACGAGATTGGCGTACGCGTCCCTCTCGTCCACGGCACGCAGCGCCTCGAAGGCAAGGATGCGGACGGGGTCCTTCTGGGGCCGGCGATAGGGCTTGGCGGGCTTACGGGGCCGACGCGGCTGGTCACTCACGAAAAAGGTGCTCCGGGTGTGGGTCGGGGTGCGATGCCCAGCGTACGTCGTGGCCGGGGGCCTCAGCCGCCCAGTGTCTCCCCGTCCGCGATCCGCACGCCCCGGGCCCAGTCCGCCGCCCGCATCGGCTTCTTGCCCTGGGCCTGTACCCACAGCAGCTCGACGGCGTACGAGCCCGTACCGACGTGGACGCTGTTCTTGCCGGCCGCCGGCTGTCCCGGCGCGAGGTCCGTCCGCTCCGGCACGGGCCTGACCTGGATGAGTTTGAGCCGCTCGCCGCGGAAGGTGGTCCAGGCGCCCGGCGCCGGGGTGCAGCCGCGCACCACCCGGTCCACGCGCAGCGCGGGGGCCGACCAGTCGACCTGGGCGTCCTCGACGGTGATCTTCGGGGCGACGGTGATGCCCTCGGCGGGCTGCGGTACGGCCTTCAGCGTGCCGTCCTCGATGCCGTCCATGGTGGCGGCGAGCAGTCCGGCGCCCGCGAACGCCAGCCGGGTCAGCAGGTCACCGCTGGTGTCGGTGGGCCGGATCTCCTCGGTGACCGTCCCGTAGACCGGCCCCGAGTCCAGCCCCTCCTCGATCAGGAAGGTGGAGGCGCCGGTGATCTCGTCCCCCGCCATGATGGCGTGCTGCACGGGAGCCGCCCCGCGCCAGGCCGGCAGCAGCGAGAAGTGCAGGTTGACCCAGCCGTGGACGGGGATGTCGAGGGCCGCCCTGGGCAGCAGGGCGCCGTAGGCGACGACGGGGCAGCAGTCGGGCGCGATCTCCCTCAGCCGCTCCAGGAACTCCGGGTCCCGCGGCTTGCCGGGCTTCAGCACCTCGATCCCCGCCTCCGCCGCCCGCTCGGCCAGGGGAGAGGCGACCAGCCTGCGTCCCCGCCCGGCCGGGGCGTCGGGCCGTGTGACGACGGCGGCCACCTCGTGCCGCCCGGCGGTCAGGAGGGCGTCCAGGGCGGGAACGGCGACCTCGGGGGTACCGGCGAAGACCAGCTTCATGGGTGGCAACGGGCCTCTCGGGCGGTGATTGACGGGCAACGCACAAGTCTATGCCGTATCACCGACCGCGAACGGGAAGCCATCGACGGCGAGCGACTCCCAGGGAGCGCCCGGCCTCTCGACCAACTCGAAACAGGTGGCGCGGGGGTGGGAGAACGGCGTACGCCCAAGCCCACACGCCCCCACCCCGTTACCAGCGGAGCGCACACGCGTTGGTCAAGAGAGAGTTGACCACATCGGGCCGTTTCGCGGCCCAATTCCTTTCAACGCCGGTTCGAGAGGCTTGTTCATGGCCGACCACGCCACCCACGACGCCCAGGCCCGGGCCAGCCTGCATCTGCTGGTGCGGGACATCGAGCGGGTCCGCCGGCAGGTGGACGCACTGCGCACGCTCACCGCCCAGTTGGGCAACGTCTACCGCCCGCGCCGCTCCGGCCCCTCCACGGGCTTCGTCGTCTACGGACGCGCCCCCGCCCCGACGGTCCGTCTGGCCCAGGAACTCCGGGACAGTGTCGAAACCCTGGTCACGGCCGCCGTGGACTTCGACCGCTCACTCGGCTTCTCGTGGGACGCGGTGGGCTCCGCCCTCGGGGTCACCAAGCAGGCGGTCCACCGCCGTTACGGCGCCCGCCGCGCCGCGGCCCAGGCCGCCGCGGAGGCCGAGCGCGCGACGGAACCGTCGGGCACGCGCACGCTCAACGTGAACACCGGCCTGCCCACGGTGCCGACGGTCCCGGCGGCCCGTTCGATGCCGACCCAGCCGACCGCGGGCAGCCCCACCCTCCGCGACGAGGCCAGGCCCACGGCCTTCCCCGGCCCGCGCAACGGCTGACGCCCGGGCGTCCGGCCCCACCCTCACCCTGCCCTCCCGGCACATGCATCCGGGAGGGCGGCCGCATGCCGGGGCCACGACGACCCCGCCTCCGGGCTCACCCGATGTCCGGCGGATCGATCCGCACCCGTACCGGCGCCTCCCCGCTGCCCCGCGCCATGCGCGCGGCCTGCGCCGCCTTCAGCGCGGACGCGAGTGCGGCCCCGCTGCCGGGCGGCACCCGGACGAGTGCCCGCTCCCAGTGCTCCCCGGGGGGCGGTGCCCCGGGACGCCGGGGCCCTCCCGGGAGCGTGACCGGAATCGGCACGGGCCCCAACACCTCGGCATCGGAGGGCAGTTCGACCGTATTGAGGAACTCCGCCACGGCCTGCGCCGTCCCTGACACGGCCGCCATCCGCGACACCGGCGGAAACCCCAGCTCGGCCCGCTCGGCCAGCTCCCGCGCCGCGTGCCCGACCGGGTCCCACCGCACCAGCGCCTGCACGGGCCGCAGGGTGGGTTCGGCGACGACCACCACGGTCCCCTTCTCGCCCTGCGCCCGTACCAGCGCCGAGGCCCCGATCCAGCGCCGCAGCGCGTTCTCACCGGCGCGCAGATCGGGCCGCCCGAGCATGGCCCAGCCGTCCAGCAGCAGGGCCGCCGCGTAGCCGCCCTCGGCGACCGGCTCGGCCCCCGGTGTGCTCACGACCAGCGCGGGGGTGGCCGGGACCGTGTCCAGGACATGCTCGCGGCCGGAGGTCCGCACGGGCACGGTGGGAAAGGCCCGTCCCAGCTCCTCGGCGGTCCGCCGCGCCCCGACCACCTGGGCGCGCAGCCGGAAGCCCCCGCACGCGGGGCAGTGCCAGGCACCCTCCTCGCGCCCGCACCAGCCGCACCGGAGCGCCCCGGCGTCCTGCGCCTGGAGCGGGCCGGAGCAGTGCTGGCAGCGCGCGGGCGCCCGGCACTGCGCACAGGCCATACGCGGCACGTACCCCCGCCGGGGCACCTGCACCAGCACCGGCCCGTGCCGGAGTCCCTCGCGGGCCACCTGCCAGGCGAGCGTCGGCAACCGGGCGGCCCGGGCGGCCTCGTCCCGCACGAGGTCGCCGTCCCCGATGGTCCGCACCAGCGGCGCGGTCCGCCGCACCTGCTCCCGCCCCGCGACCAGGGGCCGGGCCCAGCCGCTCTCCACGAGCTGCGCCGCCTCCACGGTGCAGCTCCAACCGCCCAGCAGGAAGCCGCACTTGTCCAGTCCGGCACGCAGCAGCAGCACGTCCCGGGCATGCGGCTGCGGGGCGTGCTGCTCACTGTGGCTGTCGTCCCCGTCGTCCCAGATGGCGACGAGCCCGAGGTCCCGCACCGGCGCGAACATGGCGGCCCGCGTCCCGACCACGGCCCGCACCGACCCGCGCCGCACGGCGAGCCACTGCGCGTACCGCTTCTCCGGCCCGGCGTCGGCGGTGAGCAGCGCGTGCCGCCCCGCGCCGAGCAGTGCGGTCAGCGCGGTGTCGACCCGGGCGGCGGCCCGCCCGTCCGGTACGACGACGAGGGCGCCGCGTCCCGAGGCGAGCGTCGCGGCGACGGCCCGCGCCAGCTCCTCGCTCCAGCCGGGCCCGGGCAGCGCGTTCCACACGGCGCGGGGCGCCCCGCCCGAGGCCAGCGACTCGATGAACGCCGCCCCCCGCTCGTACCGGGCCCACGCCCCGGGGTCCGGGGCCGGCGGAGGCGGCAGCGGCGCGGGCGACGGCCGCTGCTCGGCCCGCGCGCTGCGCGGCGGCACGGCCAGCTGGAGCACATCGGCGAGGCTCCCCGCGTACCGATCGGCGACGGCCCGCGCCAGCCCCAGCAGTTCCCCGCTCAGCACGGGCTCGGGCGACACCACCTGGGCCAGTGCCGCCAGCGGCCCGGAGTAGTCGGACTCGGCCCGCCGCTCGATCAGAAACCCGTCGATGAGCCCCCCGCCCTCACGGCGCCCCTCCCGCACCCGGCCCCGCCCGGCCCCGAACCGCACCCGCACCCGCACCCCGGGCTGGGCCTCGGCGTCCAGCTCCTCGGGCACGGCGTAGTCGAAGTACCGGTCGAGATGCAGCACCCCCTTGTCCACCAGCACCCGCGCGACCGGCAACTCCTTGGCCAGCGCGGCCCCCCGCCACGTCCGCGGTTTGGCCCGCGGCGCCTTGGCCTTCCCCTGCCGCACACCCTCCCGGACAAGCGCGAGCTGCTCCGCCGCCGCGGCCCCCTCGGCCCCGCCGCCCCCCTGCCCCTTCTCGCTGCTCACGCTTGCATTCTTACCAAACGGCACTGACAAACGCCCCCGGCGTCCGGGAGGCCGGGCCCAGGCTCACGGCCATGACCGAACCGCCACCGACCCCGTTCGACCAGCTGCGCACCCGCCTCGAGGCGGTCCGGCGCGGGGAGGCGCGGACCGGCACGGTGGCCGGCTTCGACGGGCGGGACGTCGTCGTGCGCCTCGACGGCGACGGCCCGCAGGCTCCGGCGGGCCGTATCCCTCGCCACGAACTGTCCTGGGCTCACATGGAGGACCCGTCGGAAGCCGTCGCGCCCGGGCAGCGGATCACGGCCGAGGTCATGGGCCCCGATGACGGCAAGGGCCGGGTCTGGCTGTCCGCCAAGGCCTGCGAGGACGAGCCGCTGCGCCGCTTCCTGCTCGGCATCGAGCCCGGGGACGTCCTCACGGGGACGGTGTCCGCCGTACGGAACTTCGGGGTGTTCGTGCACCTCGACGGGGAGCCTGTGCACCCCCTCTGGCCCGGGACGGGTTTCATCCGTGTTCCCGAGCTGACGTGGTCGCGCATCGATCACCCGGAGAACGTGGCCGGACCGGGGCAGCCGGTCACCGGCGAGGTACTCGCCGCGGACCTCTGCAGGGACAGGTGGCCCTCTGTCCCTCAAGGCCCTGCGGGAAGACCCCTGGCACCGTCTGACCGCGCGCGTGGGTGACGTCCTGCCCGGCCGGGTGACCAAGCTCGTCCCGTTCGGCGCGTTCGTGTGCATCGCCGAGGACACGGAGGGACTGGTGCACGTCTGTGACCTGGCCAAAGGCGCCGTCCGGGAGGGGCAGGAACTTCCGGTCAGGATCCTGGAGACCGACCGTGAGCGCCGCCGGATCCGTTTGGCGACACCCTGGCCAGCCCCCCGCACGACGGGGCCCGGCTCCCCGAAGGGAAGCCGGGCCTGGTCGACGAGCCACGCAGGGCTTACAGCCCCACGGCCTTCCGCAGCGCCTCCACGCGGTCCGTGCGCTCCCAGGTGAAGTCGGGCAGCTCGCGGCCGAAGTGGCCGTACGCCGCGGTCTGGGCGTAGATCGGGCGGAGCAGGTCGAGGTCGCGGATGATGGCGGCCGGACGGAGGTCGAAGACCTCGGTGATGGCGTTCTCGATCTTCTCCGTCTCGACCTTGTGGGTGCCGAAGGTCTCCACGAACAGACCGACCGGCTCGGCCTTGCCGATCGCGTAGGCGACCTGGACCTCGCAGCGGGAGGCCAGGCCGGCCGCCACGACGTTCTTGGCGACCCAGCGCATCGCGTACGCCGCCGAGCGGTCCACCTTGGACGGGTCCTTGCCGGAGAAGGCACCGCCGCCGTGGCGGGCCATGCCGCCGTAGGTGTCGATGATGATCTTGCGGCCGGTCAGGCCGGCGTCGCCCATCGGGCCGCCGATCTCGAAGCGGCCGGTGGGGTTGACCAGCAGCCGGTAGCCCTCGGTGTCGAGCTTGATTCCCTCGTCGAGGAGGGCCTTCAGCTCCGGCTCGACGACGAACTCGCGGATGTCGGGCGCGAGCAGCGACTCCAGGTCGATGTCGCTCGCGTGCTGCGAGGAGACGACGACCGTGTCGAGGCGGACGGCCTTGTCGCCGTCGTACTCGATGGTGACCTGTGTCTTGCCGTCCGGGCGCAGGTAGGGGATCGTGCCGTTCTTGCGGACGTCCGACAGGCGCTTGGACAGACGGTGCGCCAGGAAGATCGGCAGCGGCATCAGGGTGGGCGTCTCGTCGGTCGCGTAACCGAACATCAGGCCCTGGTCGCCCGCGCCCTGCTTGTCGAGCTCGTCGTCGTCGCCCTCGACCCGGGACTCGTACGCCGTGTCCACGCCCTGCGCGATGTCCGGGGACTGCGCGCCGATCGAGACGGACACGCCGCAGGAGGCGCCGTCGAAGCCCTTCTTCGAGGAGTCGTAGCCGATCTCGAGGACCTTGTTGCGGACCAGGGTCGCGATGTCCGCGTAGGTCTTGGTGGTGACCTCGCCGGCCACGTGCACCAGACCGGTGGTGATCAGGGTCTCCACGGCGACCCGGGAGGAGGGGTCCTCGCGCAGAAGCGCGTCCAGAATGGTGTCGCTGATCTGATCAGCGATCTTGTCGGGGTGACCTTCGGTCACGGACTCCGAGGTGAACAGGCGACGGGACACAACGCTCCCTGGGGTTGCAGCGGCTGCTGGCTGATCATTGGCGGACGACGCGGGGAGCTGCGCCCGGCATCGGCCTGGATTAGTTTATCGGTCGCACTCTGCCACCGGAGCACCTGTCTCGCCTCTCGGGAGCCCTGTGACCTGCGGCACGCGCATTCTGCCCAATGCGCGGCGGCCTTGGCCAGAGTCGCCACGCGACAAGGCCATCTTTGAAGAAGCCGCCGAACGGCGAAACAAGGCCCGGAACGATCAGCTCAGGCGTCCGGCCACGAGGTCCCAGACGATCTCGGCGAGGGCTTCTTTCGGACCGTGCGGTACGGGCGTCTCGCTGCCGTCGGCGCCGAGCACCACGGCCTCGTTCTCCTCGGAGCCGAAGGTCTTCCGCTCCCCCACCTCGTTCACCACGAGGAGGTCGCAGCCCTTGCGCACCAGCTTCTTCCGGCCGTTGGCGAGGACGTCGTCCGTCTCGGCGGCGAAGCCGACAACCACCTGTCCGGGGCGGGGCCGATCGGCCGATATCTCCGCGAGGACGTCCGGATTCCGTACGAGGGTGACCGGCTCGGGATCCTGGTCGTCCTTCTTCTTGATCTTCCCGGCCGCGTAGGCGGCGGGGCGGAAGTCGGCGACGGCGGCGGCCATGACCACGGCGTCGGCGTCGGCGGCCGCCTTCAGCACCGCCTCGCGCAGCTGGAGGCCGGTGCCGACGGGGACGACGTCCACGCCGGCCGGGTCCGGCAGGCCGGTGTTCGCGGCGACGAGCGTCACCCGGGCTCCGCGCGCGGCTGCCGTACGGGCGAGGGCGTAGCCCTGCTTGCCGGAGGAGCGGTTGCCGAGGAAGCGGACCGGGTCGAGGGGCTCGCGGGTGCCGCCGGCGCTGACGACGACGTGCCGGCCGGCGAGGTCCGGCTCCGTCAATCCCCTGGCGAGGACCCGTCGGCACACCTCGAATATCTCCGCGGGGTCGGGCAGCCGCCCCTTGCCGGTGTCGGCACCGGTGAGGCGGCCGACCGCCGGTTCGATGACGACGGCGCCCCGGCGGCGCAGGGTCGCCACGTTGTCCTGGGTGGCCGGGTGCTCCCACATCTCGGTGTGCATGGCGGGGGCGAAGACGACCGGGCAGCGTGCGGTGAGCAGCGTGTTCGTCAGCAGGTCGCCGGCGAGGCCGTGGGCCGCCCTGGCGAGCGTGTCGGCGGTGGCGGGGGCGACGACCACCAGGTCGGCCTGCTGGCCGATGCGGACGTGCGGCACCTCGTGGACGTCGTCCCAGACCTCGGTCGAGACGGGGTTGCCGGAGAGGGCCGACCAGGTCGCCGCGCCGACGAAGTGCAGGGCGGAGGCGGTGGGGACGACGCGGACGTCGTGACCCGACTCCGTCAGCCTCCGCAGCAGCTCACAGGCCTTGTAGGCGGCGATGCCACCACTGACCCCCAGAACGACCTTCGGCTTGTCCACCGTCTCTCCCCGGCTCGGCAACGTACGAGACCATCACACACCACAGGCCCGGCAGTCGCGCTGCCGGGCCTGTGGAAAAACCACCTGCAAGCTGAAAGTACTACTGCGCGGGGCCCTCGATGGCCTCGGAGGTCAGCAGGCCCGCGTTGATCTCGCGCAGCGCGATGGAGAGCGGCTTCTCGTGGACGTGGGTGTCGACGAGCGGACCGACGTACTCGAGGAGGCCCTCGCCGAGCTGCGAGTAGTACGCGTTGATCTGGCGGGCACGCTTGGCCGCGTAGATCACGAGGCTGTACTTCGAGTCGGTGGCCTCGAGGAGCTCGTCGATCGGCGGGTTGATGATGCCCTCGGGCGCGGTGATGGAAGAGGACACGCTCTACCTTCCGATGGATGGGAAAGAATCAGTGAGGGTGACCGTCACGATCACACAACGTCCATCAAGGCTAGCAGCTCGCGCGCCACGTCCTCGACGGAGGTGTTGACCAGGGTCTCGTCGAACTCCGGCTCGGCCGCCAGCTCGACCTTGGCCGCGTCCAGGCGGCGCTCGACGACCTCGGGCGGCTCGGTGCCCCGGCCGGTGAGTCTGCGCACGAGCTCCTCCCAGGAGGGAGGAGCCAGGAACACCAGCTGCGCCTCGGACATGGACTCCCGGACCTGCCGGGCACCCTGGAGGTCGATCTCCAGGAGCACCGGGACCCCGGACTCCAGGTGCTCCAGCACGGCCTGGCGGGGCGTGCCGTAGCGGTTGCCGGCGAATTCGGCCCACTCCAGCAGCTCGCCGTTGGCGATCAGCTTGTCCATCTCCTCGTCGGTGACGAAGAAGTAGTGGACTCCGTGCCGCTCGCCGGGGCGCGGCTTGCGGGTGGTCGCCGACACCGAGAGCCAGACCTCGGGGTGTTCCTTGCGCATATGGGCGACGACCGTGCTCTTGCCGACCCCGGAGGGGCCGGAGAGCACGGTCAGCCGCGGACGTTCACTCATGCAGTGATTATTCCAGCAATCCCGGGATGCCCGGAACGCCGGTCCCGGACTGCCCAGTACTTCAGGAGCCGGTGCTCCCGAACTCGCGCTCCAGGGACGCGATCTGGTTGGAACCGAGGCCACGCACGCGGCGGCTCTCGGAGATCCCGAGTCGCTCCATGATCTGCTTGGCGCGGACCTTGCCCACGCCCGGCAGGGACTCGAGCAGGGCGGAGACCTTCATCTTGCCGATGACGTCGTTCTCCTGGCCCTGCTTGATGACCTCGTGAAGAGAGGCGCCGGAGTGCTTGAGTCGATTCTTGACCTCGGCCCGCTCCCGGCGAGCCGCGGCGGCCTTTTCGAGCGCGGCTGCGCGCTGTTCAGGGGTAAGGGGCGGAAGAGCCACGCCTACGTCACCTCGGATGTCGAACTGTCGGATACGGACCGGTGAGGAACCTAGTCGCCCCACACCTGGGGAGCCACGAGCAACACGCTTGCCCGTTCACTCTGCTCGGAGACTAGCGGGCAAGTCCGCCAGAGTCAGCGAGAACAGCGGAAAAGTCCTGGTCAGCCTCCGCCAGGCCGGACATTTCAGACATACTGCCCTCGATTTGAGGATGTATTCACACTCAAGCCGTCCCAGCGGGGGATCAGGCACCCGTCACGGCGGCCCGGATCTCCTCCGCGAACCGCTCCGCGGCCGCCCGCAGCGCGCCGACCTCGGGACCGTGACGCAGAACACCCCGGCTGACGTTCGGCACGACGTTGCGCGCCGCCGTCCCGAACACCCGGGGAAGATCGGCCGGCGTCGCGCCCTGGGCCCCGACGCCTGGGGCGAGGAGCGGGCCGTTGATGTTCAGGTCGTACGACGACAGGTCGCCGAGCGTGGCGCCCACGACCGCGCCGAAGGACCCCAGGGGCTCCTCCCCCGCGTTCTCGGCCGCCAGGTGGGCCAGCATCGTCGCGCCGACGTTCCGTCCGTCGGCGCGGACCGCGTGCTGCACCTCGCGGCCCTCGGGGTTGGAGGTCAGCGCGAGGACGAACAGGCCGGCGCCGCACTCCCGGGCCAGCGCGACGGCCGGGCTCAGGGAGCCGTAGCCGAGGTACGGCGAGACGGTCAGGGCGTCGGAGAACAGCGGGGCGTCCCTGTGCAGGAACGCCTCCGCGTACCCGGCCATGGTCGAGCCGATGTCGCCGCGCTTGGCGTCCATCACGACCAGGGCGCCTGCCTCGCGGGCCTCGCGCACGGACGTCTCCAGGACGGCGATGCCGCGCGAGCCGAACCGCTCGAAGAAGGCGCTCTGCGGCTTCAGGACGGCGACCCGGTCGGCCACCGCCTCGACGACCGTGCGGCTGAACCGCTCCAGGCCCGCGACGTCGTCGTTCAGACCCCACTCGGCGAGCAGGGAGGCATGCGGGTCGATGCCGACGCACAGCGGGCCGCGCTCGTCCATGGCGCGGCGCAGGCGGGCGCCGAACGGCTCCGGAGAGGTCATGCGGAGGTCCTCACGTCGGCGCCGACCGCGTCGGCGAGGGTGGCGTACGGGCTGGTGCGCAGGCGGGCCGCCAGTCCCTTGTGGATCGCCCGGCTCCAGAAGGGTCCCTGGTAGACGAGGGCGCTGTAGCCCTGGACCAGCGTGGCGCCCGCCAGGATGCGCTGCCAGGCGTCCTCGGCGTTCTCGATGCCGCCGACGCCCACGAGGGTGATGCGGTCACCCACGCGCGCGTAGAGGCGGCGCAGCACCTCCAGGGAGCGCGCCTTCAGGGGCGCACCCGACAGCCCGCCGGCCTCCTTCACCAGCGAGGGGTCGGATGTCAGACCGAGCCCCTCGCGCGCGATGGTCGTGTTCGTGGCGATGATTCCGTCCAGGCCGAGTCCGACGGCCAGGTCGGCGACCGCGTCGACGTCCTCGTCGGCGAGGTCCGGCGCGATCTTCACCAGCAGCGGCACGCGGCGCCCGGGCACGACCCGGTCGGCGGCCTCGCGGACGGCGCTCAGCAGCGGGCGCAGCGCCTCGGTGGCCTGCAGGTTGCGCAGGCCGGGCGTGTTCGGGGAGGAGACGTTGACCACCAGGTAGTCGGCGTACGGTGCCAGCCGCTCGGCCGATTTCACGTAGTCGCCGACCGCCTCGGCCTCCGGGACCACCTTGGTCTTGCCGATGTTGACGCCGACGACGGTCCTGAAGACGGGTTCACGGGTGGCGAGGCGGGCCGCGACGGCCAGCGAGCCGTCGTTGTTGAAGCCCATGCGGTTGATCAGCGCGCGGTCCGCGACGAGCCGGAACAGCCGCTTCTTGGGGTTGCCGGGCTGCGGCTCCCCCGTCACCGTGCCGATCTCGACGTGGTCGAAGCCCAGCATCGACATGCCGTCGATGGCGACCGCGTTCTTGTCGAAGCCGGCGGCGAGCCCGAAGGGGCCGTGCATGCGCAGCCCGAAGGCCTCCGTGCGCAGCTCCGTGTAGCGGGGCGCGAGGGCGGCGGCGAGGCAGGTGCGCAGCACGGGGACGCGGGCGGCGAGGCGGATCCAGCGGAAGGCCAGGTGGTGGGCCTTCTCCGGGTCCATCCGGGTGAAAACCAGACGGAAGAAGAGCTTGTACATCAGTGTGTCCTCAAGGAGAGCCTCGTGAAGAGGGGGACACCGTTTCCGGTGTCCCCCTCGTCCGCCGCTAGTCGCGGGCCGCGGTCAGGTGCTGGGCGTGTTCCTGGAGCGAACGCACGCCCACGTCACCGTGGTTGAGCGCGTCGATGCCCTGGACGGCGGCGGCGAGCGCCTGGACCGTCGTCAGACACGGCACGGACCGCGCCACGGCCGCCGTACGGATCTCGTAGCCGTCGAGGCGGCCGCCGGTGCCGTACGGGGTGTTGACGATGAGGTCGACCTCGCCGTCGTGGATGAGCTGGACGATGGTCCGCTCGCCGTTCGGGCCGGTGCCCTCGGACTGCTTGCGCACGACCGTGGCGTTGATGCCGTTGCGCTTGAGGACCTCGGCCGTGCCGGACGTGGCGAGCAGCTCGAAGCCGTGGGCGACCAGCTCGCGTGCCGGGAAGATCATCGAGCGCTTGTCGCGGTTGGCGACCGAGATGAAGGCGCGGCCCTTGGTGGGCAGCGGCCCGTAGGCTCCGGCCTGCGACTTGGCGTACGCCGTGCCGAAGACGGAGTCGATGCCCATGACCTCGCCGGTGGAGCGCATCTCCGGGCCGAGCACCGTGTCGACGCCCCGGCCGTGGATGTCGCGGAAGCGCGACCACGGCATGACCGCCTCCTTGACGGAGATCGGCGCGTCGAGCGGCAGCTCGCCACCGTCACCGTGCTTCGGCAGCAGGCCCTCCTCGCGCAGCTCGGCGATGGTCGCGCCCAGGGAGATCCGGGCGGCGGCCTTGGCCAGCGGCACCGCGGTCGCCTTCGAGGTGAAGGGGACCGTACGGGAGGCGCGCGGGTTGGCCTCCAGGACGTACAGGATGTCGCCCGCCATCGCGAACTGGATATTGATCAGGCCGCGGACGCCCACCCCGCGCGCGATGGCCTCGGTCGAGGCGCGCAGCCGCTTGATGTCGAAGCCGCCCAGCGTGATCGGGGGCAGGGCGCACGCCGAGTCGCCGGAGTGGATGCCGGCCTCCTCGATGTGCTCCATGACACCGCCGAGGTACAGCTCCTCGCCGTCGTACAGGGCGTCGACGTCGATCTCGATGGCGTCGTCGAGGAAGCGGTCGACCAGCACCGGCCGGGAGGGGCTGATCTCGGTCGACTCGGCGATGTAGGTGGCGAGCCGGGTCTCGTCGTACACGATCTCCATGCCGCGCCCGCCGAGGACGTACGAGGGCCGCACGAGGACCGGGTAGCCGATCTCGTCGGCGATGGCCTTGGCCTCCTCGAAGGTGGTGGCCGTGCCGTGCTTGGGGGCGGGCAGGCCGGCCTCGGCGAGGACGCGGCCGAAGGCACCGCGGTCCTCGGCCGCGTGGATGGCCTCCGGGGAGGTGCCCACGATCGGCACGCCGTTGTCCTTCAGCGCCTGCGACAGGCCCAGCGGGGTCTGGCCGCCCAGCTGCACGACGACGCCCGCGACCGGGCCGGCCTGCTGCTCGGCGTGCACGATCTCCAGCACGTCCTCCAGCGTCAGCGGCTCGAAGTACAGCCGGTCGGAGGTGTCGTAGTCCGTGGAGACGGTCTCCGGGTTGCAGTTGACCATCACGGTCTCGTACCCGGCGTCGCTCAGCGCGAAGGAGGCGTGGACGCAGGAGTAGTCGAACTCGATGCCCTGGCCGATGCGGTTGGGACCGGAGCCCAGGATGATGACCGCGGGCTTCTCGCGGGGCGCGACTTCGGTCTCCTCGTCGTAGGAGGAGTAGAAGTACGGCGTCTTCGCGGCGAACTCGGCGGCGCAGGTGTCGACGGTCTTGTAGACCGGGCGGATGCCGAGCGCGTGCCGGACCTCGCGGACGACGTCCTCACGCAGGCCGCGGATCTCGCTGATCTGCTGGTCGGAGAAGCCGTGCCGCTTGGCCTCGGCGAGCAGTTCGGCGGTGAGCTCGGGCGCCTCGGCCAGCTCGTCCGCGATCTCCTTCAGCAGGAAGAGCTGGTCGACGAACCACGGGTCGATCTTCGTGAACTCGAAGACCTCCTCGGGCGTGGCGCCCGCGCGGATGGCCTGCATGACGGTGTTGATCCGGCCGTCGGTGGGGCGCACGGCCTCCGCCAGGAGGGCGGCCTTGTCACCGGTCTCGCCGACGAAGGTGAACTGGCTGCCCTTCTTCTCCAGCGAGCGCAGCGCCTTCTGGAAGGCCTCGGTGAAGTTGCGGCCGATGGCCATGGCCTCGCCGACCGACTTCATGGTGGTGGTCAGCGTGGAGTCGGCCTGCGGGAACTTCTCGAAGGCGAACCGCGGGGCCTTCACGACCACGTAGTCGAGGGTCGGCTCGAAGGAGGCCGGGGTTTCCTGCGTGATGTCGTTCGGGATCTCGTCGAGGGTGTAGCCGACGGCGAGCTTCGCGGCGATCTTGGCGATCGGGAAGCCGGTCGCCTTGGAGGCGAGAGCGGAGGAGCGGGACACGCGCGGGTTCATCTCGATGACGATCACCCGGCCGTCCTCGGGGTTCACCGCGAACTGGATGTTGCAGCCGCCGGTGTCGACGCCGACCTCGCGGATCACGGCGATGCCGATGTCGCGCAGGATCTGGTACTCGCGGTCGGTCAGCGTCATCGCGGGTGCGACCGTGATCGAGTCGCCGGTGTGCACGCCCATGGGGTCGAAGTTCTCGATGGAGCAGACGACCACGACGTTGTCGTGCTTGTCGCGCATCAGCTCCAGCTCGTACTCCTTCCAGCCGAGGATGGACTCCTCCAGGAGCACCTCCGTGGTCGGCGAGAGGGTGAGGCCCTGCCCGGCGATGCGGCGCAGCTCGTCCTCGTCGTGCGCGAAGCCGGAGCCGGCGCCGCCCATGGTGAAGGAGGGGCGGACGACGACCGGGTAGCCGCCGAGCTGCTCGACGCCGGCCAGAACCTCGTCCATGGAGTGGCAGATGACCGAGCGGGCGGACTCGCCGTGCCCGATCTTCCTGCGGACCTCCTCCACGACATCCTTGAACTGGTCGCGGTCCTCGCCCTTGTGGATCGCCTCGACGTTGGCGCCGATCAGCTCCACGCCGTACTTGTCCAGGACGCCGTTCTCGTGCAGCGAGATGGCCGTGTTGAGGGCCGTCTGACCGCCCAGGGTGGGCAGCAGCGCGTCGGGCCGCTCCTTGGCGATGATCTTCTCGACGAACTCCGGGGTGATCGGCTCGACGTACGTGGCGTCGGCGATCTCCGGATCGGTCATGATCGTCGCCGGGTTGGAGTTGACGAGGATCACCCGCAGGCCCTCGGCCTTGAGGACCCGGCAGGCCTGGGTGCCGGAGTAGTCGAACTCGGCGGCCTGGCCGATGACGATCG
Organism: Streptomyces sp. NPDC051636; assembly: GCF_044453765.1. NCBI lineage: Bacteria > Bacillati > Actinomycetota > Actinomycetes > Kitasatosporales > Streptomycetaceae > Streptomyces > Streptomyces sp. NPDC051636. The sequence continues at coordinate 122,924 of NZ_JBITDA010000011.1, forward strand.
GGCCGGAGCCGATGACCAGGACGGACTGGATATCGGTGCGCTTAGGCACGCTGGCCCTCCATCAGGGATACGAAGCGGTCGAACAGGTAGGCGGCATCGTGCGGGCCGGCTGCCGCTTCGGGGTGGTACTGGACGCTGAAGGCCGGGCGGTCGAGGAGCTGGAGGCCCTCCACCACGTTGTCGTTGAGGCAGACGTGGGAGACCTCGACGCGGCCGTAGGGGGTCTCGGTCGCCTGGTCGAGCGGGGCGTCGACGGCGAAGCCGTGGTTGTGCGCGGTGACCTCGACCTTGCCGGTGGTGCGGTCCTGCACCGGCTGGTTGATGCCGCGGTGGCCGTACTTCAGCTTGTAGGTGCCGAAGCCGAGGGCGCGGCCCAGGATCTGGTTGCCGAAGCAGATGCCGAACAGCGGGGTGCCGCGCTCCAGGACGCCCTGCATGACGGAGACCGGGTGGTCGGCGGTGGCGGGGTCGCCGGGGCCGTTGGAGAAGAACACGCCGTCGGGGTTCACGGCGTAGACGTCCTCGACGGTCGCCGTCGCGGGCAGCACGTGCACCTCGATGCCGCGCTCGGCCATGCGGTGCGGGGTCATGCCCTTGATGCCGAGGTCGACGGCGGCGACGGTGTACTTCTTCTCGCCGATCGCGGGGACGACGTACGCCTCCCGGGTGGCGACCTCGGCGGAGAGGTCCGCGCCCTTCATCTCGGGCGCCTGGCGGACCTCGGCGAGCATGGTGCCCTCGTCGGGGAGCGCGTTGCCGGAGAAGATGCCGACGCGCATGGCGCCGCGCTCGCGCAGGTGGCGGGTGAGGGCGCGGGTGTCGATGCCGCAGATGCCGACGACGCCCTGCGCGGCGAGCTCCTCGTCCAGGGAGCGGCGCGAGCGCCAGCTGGAGGGCACGCGCGCGGGGTCGCGCACGACGTAACCGGCCACCCAGATGCGCTTGGACTCGGGGTCCTCGTCGTTGACGCCGGTGTTGCCGACGTGCGGGGCGGTCATCACCACGACCTGGCGGTGGTAGGAGGGGTCGGTGAGGGTCTCCTGGTAGCCGGTCATGCCGGTGGAGAAAACGGCCTCGCCGAAGGTCGCCCCCACGGCCCCGTAGGCGCGGCCGCGGAAGATCCGGCCGTCCTCCAGGACGAGTACGGCGGGAGTCCTGCTGGCTCCCCTGGTGGAGGTCGTCATCGTTCGGCGCCTTCCGTGCTGTTGGTTTCGATCATGGAGTTGATGACGTCGGCCCACTCGCTGTGTTCGGCCGCCCGGTCGGAGCGGAACCCGGAGTCGATCAGTCGGTCGCCGTGCCGCCAGGTGACGATCAGCAGTCCGCCCTCGGTGAGAACCTTGCCGGCGATGCCCTTGTCCAGCCGTGCCTCGCGCAGCGCGGCGGCCGGGACGAAGAAGTCGGCCGCCCCGGGGCGTACGACGTCCAGGCCCGCGTCCGTCAGGGTGAGCTCGGCCCTGCTGCGGGTGCCCAGGCCGTGCGCCACGATGCGGTCCAGCCACTGACCCGCGGTGGTGGAGCCGTGGTAGCGGCCGGTCATGCTCAGTTTCGCCGGACCGGCGTCGTCGGGCGCGGTGGGCAGCTCGGGCAGGTCGCCCTGGAGCGTGCCGCGCCACTTCCAGCCTTCGCGCATCAGCCAGTAGACGAGCGCGACGAAGAGGGCGAGGCCGACGAGCCAGCCGACGCGCGCGGCCCAGTCGGTGACCTCGGCCGACTTCTTCTCGGCGGCCAGATACGTCAGATGCAGAGGTGTCACGTGAGCTTCCCGTCGACGAGCGTGGCCTTGCCCCGCAGCCACGTGTGGGTGACACGGCCCGGCAGCTCGCGTCCCTCGTACGGGGTGTTGCGGCTGCGCGAGGCGAAGCCCGCGGGGTCCACCAGGCCACGGTATGTCGTGTCGACGAGGGTGAGGTTGGCGGGCTCGCCTGCCGAGACGGGGCGGCCGTGGCCCGTCGCCCGGCCGATCCGCGCGGGCTTGACGGACATCCGGTCGGCGACGCCGGCCCAGTCCAGCAGACCGGTGTCCACCATGGTCTCCTGGACCACCGACAACGCGGTCTCCAGGCCGACCATGCCCATGGCGGCCGCGGCCCACTCGCAGTCCTTGTCCTCGTGCGGGTGCGGTGCGTGGTCGGTGGCGACGATGTCGATCGTGCCGTCGGCGAGCGCCTCGCGCAGGGCCAGGACGTCGCGCTCGGTGCGCAACGGCGGGTTGACCTTGTAGACGGGGTTGTAGGAGCGCACCAGCTCGTCGGTGAGGAGCAGGTGGTGCGGGGTGACCTCGGCGGTGACGTCGATGCCGCGGGACTTGGCCCAGCGGACGATCTCGACGGATCCGGCGGTCGACAGGTGGCAGATGTGCACGCGGGAGCCGACGTGCTCGGCGAGCAGCACATCGCGGGCGATGACCGACTCCTCGGCGACGGCCGGCCAGCCGCCCAGGCCCAGCTCGGCGGAGACGACGCCCTCGTTCATCTGGGCGCCCTCGGTCAGCCGCGGCTCCTGCGCGTGCTGGGCGACGACCCCGCCGAAGGCCTTCACGTACTCCAGCGCCCGGCGCATGATCACGGCGTCGTCCACGCACTTGCCGTCGTCGGAGAAGACGGTGACCCCGGCGGCCGACTCGTGCATCGCGCCCAGTTCGGCGAGCTTGCGGCCCTCCAGCCCGACAGTGACGGCGCCGATGGGCTGCACGTCGCAGTAGCCGTACTCGCGGCCCAGCCGCCAGACCTGCTCGACGACGCCGGCGGTGTCGGCGACGGGGAAGGTGTTGGCCATGGCGAAGACGGCCGTGTAGCCGCCGCTCGCCGCCGCGCGCGTGCCGGTGAGGACCGTCTCGGAGTCCTCGCGCCCGGGTTCACGCAGGTGCGTGTGCAGGTCCACGAGCCCCGGCAGGAGCACCTTGCCCTCGGCCTCGACGACCTCGGCGCCCTCGTCGGAGAGCCCGGTGCCGACCGCCTCGATGACCTCGCCGTCGATCAGGACGTCCTGCGGCTCGCCGCCGAGCACCTTCGCACCACGGATCAGGATCTTGCTCATGTTTCTTACTTCTCCTCGATACGGGTGTGGCTGACGGCAGGCTCGTTTCCACCGAGCAGCAGGTACAGGACGGCCATCCGGATGGAGACGCCGTTCGCGACCTGCTCGACGACGGTGCAGCGTTCGGAGTCGGCGACCTCCGCGGTGATCTCCATGCCGCGGACCATCGGACCGGGGTGCATCACGATGGCGTGCTCCGGCATCCGCGCCATGCGGTCGCCGTCGAGTCCGTAGCGCCGCGAGTACTCGCGCTCGGTCGGGAAGAACGCGGCGTTCATGCGCTCGCGCTGGACGCGCAGCATCATCACCGCGTCGGACTTGGGCAGCGTGCTGTCGAGGTCGTACGACACCTCGCAGGGCCAGCGCTCGACGCCGACCGGCACCAGGGTGGGCGGGGCGACCAGTGTGACCTCGGCGCCGAGGGTGTGCAGCAGGTCGACGTTGGAACGGGCGACCCGGCTGTGCAGCACGTCACCGACGATGGTGATCCGCTTGCCGCTCAGGTCCTGCCCGATCCCCGCGTCCCGGCCGACCAGCCGGCGGCGCATGGTGAAGGCGTCCAGGAGGGCCTGCGTGGGGTGCTGGTGGGTGCCGTCACCGGCGTTGATGACGGCGGCGTCGATCCAGCCGGAGTTGGCCAGGCGGTACGGGGCTCCGGAGGCGCCGTGCCGGATGACGACGGCGTCGACGCCCATGGCCTCCAGGGTCTGGGCGGTGTCCTTCAGGGACTCGCCCTTGGACACCGACGACCCCTTGGCGGAGAAGTTGATGACGTCCGCGGACAGCCGCTTCTCGGCGGCCTCGAAGGAGATCCGGGTGCGGGTCGAGTCCTCGAAGAAGAGGTTGACGACGGTGCGGCCGCGCAGGGTCGGCAGCTTTTTGATCGGCCGGTCGGCGACCCGGGCCATCTCCTCGGCGGTGTCGAGGATCAGGACGGCGTCGTCGCGGGTGAGGTCGGCGGCCGAGATGAGATGACGCTGCATCTGTCAGGCTCCGTAAGGCAGTTCAGGATTCGGGAGATTCCGGGCAAAGGGCACGGGCAGGGGCGCACCGAGGGGGCGTACGGCAGCGCCGTACGCCGCAGTGCTACTGCTGCCGCTCGCCCGGGGCGGCCGGCTTCGCACCGAGCAGCACGGTGTCGCGACCGTCCTCCTCGGCGAGCTGGACCTTGACCGTCTCCCGCAGCGACGTGGGGAGGTTCTTGCCGACGTAGTCGGCGCGGATGGGCAGTTCGCGGTGGCCGCGGTCGACGAGGACCGCGAGCTGGACCGCGCGCGGGCGCCCGATGTCGTTCAGGGCGTCGAGGGCGGCGCGGATGGTGCGGCCGGAGAAGAGCACGTCGTCGACGAGGACGACCAGGCGGCCGTCGATGCCGTCACCGGGGATCTCGGTGCGGGCCAGCGCACGCGGCGGGTGCATGCGCAGGTCGTCGCGGTACATGGTGATGTCGAGCGAGCCGACGGGCACCTTGCGGTCGGTGATCTGCTCGAGCTTGGCGGCGAGCCGCTGGGCGAGGTAGACGCCCCGGGTCGGAATGCCGAGGAGCACCACGTCGTCGGCGCCCTTGGCGCGTTCGACGATCTCGTGGGCGATGCGGGTCAGCACCCGCGCGATGTCGGGACCCTCGAGAACGGGCCGCGCATCGGACGCCTCCGGACTGGCGTGCGTGTCCTGCTTGTCCATACGAAACGGACCTCCTTCTCCGCCTCACGGGACGGACCTTAAAGGACGTCTAAATTGCGCCATCCACCGTACCAGGTCCCGGTGGCGCCCCCGATCACCCCCTTGGCGCAACCGGTCACCGCTCCCGTGGAAGAGCCGCTGCGGACCATTCGGCTTGACGCGGAAGAGTAACGCTGCGTAACCTCACAGTGAGTTACCAGCCGCGCGGACGGAAACACACCCAGCCGCGTCGACACAGTGTCCGGGGAGCTATATGTCCAGCGAATACGCCAAACAGCTCGGGGCCAAGCTCCGGGCCATCCGCACCCAGCAGGGCCTTTCCCTCCACGGTGTCGAGGAGAAGTCCCAGGGTCGCTGGAAGGCCGTGGTGGTCGGTTCGTACGAGCGCGGCGACCGCGCCGTGACCGTGCAGCGCCTTGCCGAGCTGGCCGATTTCTATGGCGTTCCTGTGCAGGAGCTGCTGCCGGGCACCACGCCGGGCGGTGCCGCCGAGCCGCCGCCGAAGCTGGTCCTGGACCTGGAGCGGCTGGCCACGGTGCCGGCCGAGAAGGCGGGCCCCCTGCAGCGGTACGCGGCGACCATCCAGTCGCAGCGCGGTGACTACAACGGCAAGGTGCTGTCGATCCGGCAGGACGACCTCCGCACACTCGCCGTCATCTACGACCAGTCGCCCTCGGTCCTCACCGAGCAGCTGATCAGCTGGGGCGTGCTGGACGCGGACGCGCGCCGCGCGGTCGCCACCCACGAGGAGAGCTGAGCGCTCCGCGGGTTCAGCAGAAACGTGCCGCCAGGGTGGCCGGAACCTGATGGCTCCGGCCACCCCGGCGGCTTTCTGCGGGCCCACGGGGCACGAAGGACACGGGAATGCCGGAGGGCCCGCAGCACTCGCGCTGCGGGCCCTCCGGCGGTGTCCCTGCTGTCTTCTACGCCTCGTCTCGGCGCAGCGAGGGCTTGAGCTCCTTGAGCCGGCCCAGCAGGCCGTTGACGAACGCGGGCGACTCGTCGGTGGAGAACTCCTTCGCCATCTGCACCATCTCGTCCAGGACGACGGCGTCCGGCGTCTCGTCCACCCAGATCAGCTCGTAGGCGCCCAGACGCAGGATGTTGCGGTCGACGACCGGCATCCGGTCGAGCGTCCAGCCGACCGAGTACTGGGCGAGCAGTTCGTCGATGCGCGTCGCGTGCTCGGCGTAGCCCTCGACCAGCTGCATCGTGTACTCGCTCACCGGCGGCTGCCGTGGGTCGGTCCGGGAGAGCCGGATCCAGTCCGCGAGGACGGTCAGGACGCCGGCGCCGCGCTGGTCGCCCTCGAAGAGGATCTGGAAGGCGCGCTTGCGGGCCGTGTTGCGGGCAGCCACGGTTAGCTGTTCACCCGGCCGAGGTAGTCGCTCGTGCGGGTGTCGACCTTGATCTTCTCACCGGTGGTGATGAAGAGCGGGACCTGGATCTGGTGGCCGGTCTCCAGCGTGGCGGGCTTGGTGCCGCCGGTGGAGCGGTCGCCCTGGACGCCCGGCTCGGTCTCGGCGATGGTCAGCTCGACGGCGGCCGGGAGCTCGACGAAGAGCACCTCGCCCTCGTGCTGCGCGACGGTGGCCGTGAAGCCCTCGACGAGGAAGTTGGCGGCGTCGCCGACGGCCTTGCGGTCGACCATGAGCTGGTCGTAGGTCTCCATGTCCATGAAGACGAAGTAGTCGCCGTCCATGTACGAGAACTGCATGTCGCGCTTGTCGACAGTGGCCGTCTCGACCTTGACGCCGGCGTTGAAGGTCTTGTCGACGACCTTGCCGGAGAGCACGTTCTTGAGCTTGGTGCGCACGAAGGCCGGGCCCTTGCCGGGCTTGACGTGCTGGAACTCGACGACGGACCAGAGCTGGCCGCCTTCGAGCTTGAGCACCATGCCGTTCTTGAGGTCGTTCGTGGAAGCCACGGTTGCGGAATCTCCTGGACTGACGTACGACCCCGGCGCACGCACCTGCCTAGAGGGCGAGCAGCTCCTTGGTCGTGATGGTGAGTAGCTCGGGTCCGCCGTCCGCCTCGGGGCGTACGACGAGCGTGTCATCGATCCGGACACCGCCCCGGCCCGGGAGGTGGACCCCCGGTTCGACGGTGACCGGCACGCAAGCGTCCAGTTTACCCATGGCCGCGGGAGCCAACTGCGGGTCCTCGTCGAATTCGAGTCCCACACCGTGTCCGGTGAGCGGCGGCAGGCCCTCCGCGTACCCGGCGGAGTCCAGCACCTGGCGTGCGGCGCGGTCCACGTCGCGGTAGGCCGTGCCGGGCGCCAGGGCCTCCCGGCCGGCCCGCTGGGCGGCGAAGACCAGGTCGTACAGCTCGATCTGCCAGTCGGCGGGCGAGGTGCCGATGACGAACGTGCGGCCGATCTCGCAGCGGTACCCGCGATAGGTGGCCCCCAGGCAGACGGACAGGAAGTCGCCCTCCTCGACCCGCCGGTCGGTGGGCCGGTGCCCGCGCCGGCCGGAGTTCGGGCCGGTGGCGACGGAGGTCGGGAAGGCCGGCCCGTCGGCGCCGTGGTCGACCAGGCGCCGCTCCAGCTCCAGCGCGAGGTGCCGTTCGGTGCGGCCCACCAAGATGGACTCCAGCAGCTCGCCCAGGGCCTGGTCGGCGATCTCGGCACCGATCCGGAGGCAGGAGATCTCCTCCTCGTCCTTCACCACCCTCAGTTGCTCCACGGCTCCGCCGAGGTCGGCGAGGCGGAGGCGGGGCGCGACGGAGGAGACGGCTCTGTACCGGGTGACGGTGAGGTGGTGTTCCTCCACGGCGAGGGAATCCGCGCCCTGGCCTCCGGCGAGGTCGGCGGCGGCGACGGCGGGGTCGCCCCCGGCGACGGTGAGGGTGTGCACCCCGAGGTTCTCGTCCGGCCGCCCTTCGTACGGGCGGTCGTCGGGAGGTTCGGCGCACACCAGCAGGTCCTCGCGTTTGCCGAGCAGCAGGACGGAGCCCTGGGGGGCGGCACCCGCGAGATACCGCACATTGGCGGGGCGGGAGACAAGCGCCGCCGCGCTGCCGCCCGCATTGCAGCGTTCCCTGAGCCGGGTTCGGCGGACCGCGTACACCTCTGACATGAGATGAGCCTAGGAGGGGTGGGCGGATTGTGCCGGTTGGGAGGGCCGAGTGGGGTGGGGAGTCTCCCTCGCCCGTGATCACCAGCTCGGCGGGCTCGCAATCGCCCTCGCCAGGACTTCGTCCAGCACCCGGGCCGTCTGCGGGACATCGAGCTGCGAGTTGTCGATGATCGGCAGACCCGAGCCGTACCAGCCGGCCATGCGGCCGTGGATGCGGGCGACCTCCTCGTCGGTGAGGCGGCGGTTGCCGGTGCGTTCGGCGTTGCGTTCCAGGACGATGTCCAGGCCCGGGAGGAGGACGACGGGCAGCAGGCCGGGGCCGACGTGCCGCTTCCAGCCGCCGAGGCCGACGACCGGGCGGTCCGGGAAGACGGCGTCGTCGAGGATGCAGGAGATGCCGTTGGCCAGGAAGTTGCGGGCGGCGAAGCCGCAGGTGCGGCGGGCCAGGCGGTACTGGGCCTCGGAGTTGTCGTTCCAGCCGGCCTGGGGGTCGGCGAAGCCGGAGCGGACCCATTCGCGTACGTCGTCGAGGCTGATGTGGGCGGTGGGGACCCGGCGGTGGTCCGCCCAGTACTTGGCGACGCTGGTCTTCCCGGCCCCCGCGGGGCCGATCAGCAGCACGGCCAGGGTCGTGGCACCCGGGTCGGGGACGGCGGTGGCCGGGGGTGCGCTGGGCATGGCGACGGGTCCGCCGGGCGGCAGCGGCACGTGGCCGGTGATGTCGGGGGCCGGCGGCGCGGGCACGTGCTGCGGGGCCGGGGGCTGCGGGGCCGGCGGCTGCGGGGGCGCGGGCGGCACCGGTCCCGAGGGGTTTCCGGTGAAGCCCGGCGCCGCGGGCGGCGGGGGCACGGATGCGGGACTTTGAGGGGCTCCCGGGTGGTGCGGACCCGGATGGTGTGCGGCCGGCGACCAGCCGGCGGCCGGTCCCTGCCCCGGCTGGTGGGGCGGCGGCAGCGGAGACCCCACTGCGTGCTGCATCCGGTGCCACTCCGTCTCGTCTTCTCTGGCTCGCTCGCCGGCGATCGTCGCTGGCAGCGGGGCCGAAGCCCCGCTCCCTACCGAACGGTACCGTCCCCGGCCGCCCTTTGGTGAAACGGCCGGGGGCGGTGCGAAGTGCCCGCCTCACGAGGTGAATCGGGCGCAAGGGAGCAGGGGCGGACGTACTACTCCGCGCCCTACTGCCCCACTTCGCCGTATGCGGCGAGCAGCACGGCCGGGTCCGGCCCCTCCAGGACGGTCGGCTTGGCGAGGCCGTCGAGGACGATGAAGCGCAGCAGGTCGCCGCGGGACTTCTTGTCGACCTTCATCGTCTCCAGCAGCTTGGGCCACTGGTCGTAGCGGTAGTGCAGCGGCAGCCCGACCGACTCCAGGATGGTCCGGTGGCGGTCGGCGGTCGCGTCGTCCAACCGGCCCGCCAGCCGGCCGAGTTCGGCGGCGAAGTGCATGCCGACCGAGACCGCGGCGCCGTGCCGCCACTTGTACCGCTCGTTCTTCTCGATGGCGTGGCCGAGCGTGTGGCCGTAGTTGAGGATCTCCCTGAGGCCCGACTCCTTCAGGTCGGAGGAGACGACCTCGGCCTTCACCCGGATCGACCGCTCGATCAGCTCGGCGGTGTGCGGCCCGGCCGGGGTGCGCGCCACCTCCGGGTCGGACTCGATGAGCTCCAGGATGACCGGGTCGGCGATGAAACCGGCCTTGATGACCTCCGCCAGGCCCGAGACGTAGTCGTTGACGGGCAAGGAGTCCAGCGCGGCCAGGTCGCACAGCACGCCCCCCGGCGGGTGGAAGGCACCCACCAGGTTCTTGCCCTCGGCCGTGTTGATGCCGGTCTTGCCGCCGACCGCCGCGTCCACCATGGCCAGCACGGTCGTCGGGATGGCGATCCAGCGCACCCCGCGCAGCCAGGTCGCGGCCACGAACCCGGCCAGGTCGGTGGTGGAGCCGCCGCCGACGCCGACGATCACGTCGCTGCGGGTGAACCCGGATTGGCCGAGCGCCTTCCAGCAGTAGGCGGCGACCTCGGCGGTCTTGGCCTCCTCGGCGTTCGGCACCTGGATGGCGACGGCCTCGTAGCCCTGCTCGGCGAGGTCGGCACGGAGCGCGTCGCCGGTCTCGGCCAGCGCCTCCGGGTGGATCACCGCGACACGCTTGGCCTTGCGGCCGATCAACCCGGCCAGCTCGCCCAGGAGTTGCCGGCCGACCAGCACCTCGTACGGGTCGGTGCCCGCCGTGCCGCCGACCTGGATCCTTGTCACCTGGTTCGCCATTACGTCCTCCGGCCGGGGGTCCGGGGGGTGCCCCCCGGGAGATGCAGTCAACTCCAGTGCGTCCAGGGCTGCTCGGGTGACCTCCTCGGGCGTACGGCCGTCCGTCGGCACGACAGCCGTGGCGACCTCCTCGTACAGGTGCCGCCGCGCCTCCATCAGCTCGCGCCACTGCCTGCGCGGGTTGACGGCGAGCAGCGGGCGGGCCACGTTGAGGCCGGTGCGCCTGACCGCCTCCTCGACGTCCATCGAGAGGTAGACCACGCGGTGTCCCGAGAGCAGGCCGCGGGTGTCCTCGTCGAGGATCGCGCCGCCGCCCAGCGCCAGCACGCCGTCGTGCTCGGCGAGCGCCCGGTGCACGGCCCGCTTCTCGATGGCGCGGAAGACCGGCTCGCCCTCGTCCACGAAGATCTCGGCGATGGTCCGTCCCTCGTCGGCCACGATGTCGTCGTCGGTGTCCCGGTAGGCGACGCCCAGCCGCTCGGCCAGCAGCCGCCCGACCGTGGACTTGCCGGCGCCCATCGGGCCGACCAGCACGATCCGCGGTCCGGTCATCGGATCGCGAGGTTGTCGAGGTACGACCGCACGTTGCGGCGGGTCTCGGGCACGCTGTCGCCGCCGAACTTCTCCGCGACCGCGTCCGCGAGCACCAGCGCGACCATGGCCTCGGCGACGATGCCGGCCGCCGGGACCGCGCACACGTCCGAACGCTGGTGGTGGGCCTGGGCGGGCTCACCGGTGGAGACGTCCACGGTCTGCAGCGCCCGGGGCACGGTCGCGATCGGCTTCATCGCGGCGCGGACGCGCAGCAGCTCGCCCGTCGTCAGGCCGCCCTCCGTGCCGCCGGAGCGGCCGGTGGCCCGCTTGATGCCCTCGGCGGTGGTGATGATCTCGTCGTGCGCCTGGGAGCCGGGCACCCGCGCCAGGCCGAAGCCGTCGCCGACCTCGACGCCCTTGATCGCCTGGATGCCCATCAGGGCGCCCGCCAGCCGGGCGTCCAGCTTGCGGTCCCAGTGCACGTGGGAGCCGAGGCCCACCGGCACGCCGTACGCCAGCACCTCGACCACGCCGCCGAGCGTGTCGCCGTCCTTGTGAGCCTGGTCGATCTCCGCGACCATCGCCTTGGAGGCGTCCGCGTCCAGGCAGCGCACCGGGTCCGCGTCCAGCCTCTCCACGTCGGCAGGGGTCGGGTAGACGCCGTAGGGCGCCTTGGCGGAGGCGAGTTCCACGACGTGGGAGACGATCTCGATGCCGGCCGTCTCCTTCAGGTACGACCGGGCCACCGCGCCCAGCGCCACGCGGGCCGCCGTCTCACGGGCCGAGGCGCGCTCCAGGATCGGGCGGGCCTCGTCGAAGCCGTACTTCTGCATGCCGGCCAGGTCGGCGTGACCGGGCCGCGGACGGGTCAGCGGCGCGTTGCGGGCGAGGCCGTCCAGGATCTCGGGGTCGACCGGGTCGGCGGCCATGACCTGCTCCCACTTGGGCCACTCGGTGTTGCCCACCATGATCGCCACCGGGGAGCCGAGGGTCAGGCCGTGCCGGACACCGCCCAGGAAGGTGACCTCGTCCCGCTCGAACTTCATCCGCGCACCGCGTCCATAGCCGAGGCGCCGCCGCGCGAGGTGGTCCGCCACCATCTCCGTGGTGACCGGCACGCCGGCGGGAAGGCCCTCCAGCGTGGCGACGAGTGCGGGACCGTGGGACTCCCCCGCGGTCAGCCAGCGCAACCTGCTCAACGGTGCTCCTCAGTGCTCGCGCCCGGTACTGCCCCGCGTACGCGCGTCCTCGCGTACGGCAACGGCGCGACCGGGTGCGCGGCCCCGGCCCGCCACCTCCGATCCTCCCACGTCCGGGACCGGACCCGGCTCCCGGTCCAGAAGGCGGACGCGGCGGCGGACGTCAGTGCCCGGCGAGTGCCTTCTCCCCCGCCCGGCGCATGGCCTCCAACGGGGCCGGGGCGCGGCCGGTCATCTGCTCCACCTGCAGCACGGCCTGGTGCACGAGCAGGTCGAGTCCGCTGAGGACGGCGCCGCCGAACATGGACCAGCGGGCCGCGAGCTCGGTCGGCCAGGGGTCGTAGAGCACGTCGAAGAGGGTGGTGGGCCGCTCCGGTACGGCGGCGGCGAGCCCGTCGGTGGCGCCGGCGGGCGTGGTGGCGATCACCAGGGGGGCGCGCAGCGCCTCGGCCGCGTCCGCCCAGTCGGCCGTACGGACCTCCACATCGAGCCGCTCGCCCCACTGCCGCATCTCGGCGGCGCGGGCCTGGCTGCGAACGTAGGCGACGACCTCGCCGGTGCAGATCCGGGCCAGGGCGGCCAGGGCGGAGGAGGCGGTGGCCCCGGCGCCGAGGACGGCCGCGGAGCCGACCTGTTCGATGCCGTGCTCGCGCAGGGCGGCGACCATGCCCGGGATGTCGGTGTTGTCGCCGAGGCGGCGGCCGTCCTCGGTGAAGACGACCGTGTTGACCGCTTCCACGGAGGCCGCCGTCTCGCTGATCTCGTCGACCAGCGGGATGACCGCCCGCTTCAGCGGCATGGTCAGCGACAGCCCCGCCCACTCGGGTCCGAGCTTCTCCAAGAAACCGGGCAGGCCGGTCTCGTCGATCTCGAACCGCTCGTACGACCAGTCGGCCAGGCCCAGTTCGTCGTACGCCGCCCGGTGCAGCACCGGGGAGAGCGAGTGGGCGATGGGCTTGCCGAGCACGGCGGCCCGGCGGGCGTCAGCGGCCCGAGGAGGCATTGAACTTGTCCTTGAGTTCCTGGAATTCGGCGTAGGTCTTCGCGAACTCGGTCTCGTTCTGACCGTCGGTCGCCACGAAGTAGATCCAGCCGTCGTCGGTCGGATTCAGTGCCGCCTTGATCGCGTCGTCGCCGGGGTTTCCGATGGGGCCGGGCGGCAGACCCTTGTGGGTGTAGGTGTTGTACGGGTCCTTGTTGCTGTTGATCTCGGACTCGCTGATGCGGATGTTGCTCGTGCCCTTCAGGTAGTTGAAGGTCGAGTCGAACTGCAGCAGCCGGTTGGTCTCGGTGTTCGTGGGCTTGAGGCGGTTGTAGATCACTTCCGCCATCTTGCGGAAGTCGTCGTGCGTCTTGCCCTCGGCCTGGACGAGGCTCGCGACCGTGACGAGCTGCCAGGGGTTGTCCAGGTCGAGCTCCTTGGCCTTCGCCGCGAGGCCGTAGGCGGCGTACTTCTGCTTGGCCTGGGTGACCATCTGCTTCAGGACCGACGCGGGCTTCATGCCCTTGGCGGCGGGATAGGTGCCCGGGTAGAGGAAGCCCTCCAGCGGGTCCATGAGCGCGCTGTTTTTGTTCGCCCAGCTGGGCAGGCCGAGGCTCTTGTACTCCTTCTTGGCGATGCCCTTGGTGGTGCCGGAGGAGAGGCCGAGCTGCCTGTCGATGGCCTGGTAGACGCCCGCGTTGCGCTCGCCCGGCTTGACGACCACGTTGCTCTGGCTCTTCGGGTCGAGCATCAGGGCCACGGCGCTGGCCGCGGACATCTCCTTCTTCAGCACGTAGGCACCGGCCTGGATCGACTTGCCGTCGGGATTCTGGGTCTGCGCCGAGACGAACGCGCCGACGCTCTTGACGACCCCGGCCTCCTTCAGCTTCTGGCCGATCTCCCAGCCGCCCGCCCCCTTGGGGATCTGGACGGTCACCGTCTCGTTGGTGCCGTTGCCCGCGTAGTCCGGAGCCGCGCCGAAACGATTTTGGTAGAACTTGTAGCCGAAATATCCGACACCGCCCAGGCCACCGCCGAAGACCAGGACGACCACCAGGCAGGCGCATCCGTTACGCCGCTTCTTGGCCCCTTTGCCGCCCTTGGCCCCTTTGCCGTTCCTGCTCCGCTTGTCACCACGGCCCCGGCGGCCCTTCGGGTCGTCACCGAGGCCGTCGTCCTCGTCGTCGCCCGAGAAGAAGGCGTGCTCACCCTGGTCGGGGCCGGGGTCCCAGACGGTCTCCGACTCCGTCCCGGGCCCCGGCCCGGGGCGCCTGCGGCCGGGCGGCTCCGGCGGCGGGTAGGCCTCGGGGGTGCCGTAGACGTCGGGCTGCTCACCGCCGTAGGCCACCGGCTGCTGACCGTAGGGGTCGCCCGGATCGGCGGCATAGGGCACGTGCCCGTGGGTGCCGGTGGCGTCCCAGCCGCCGCCGTGGTGGTACTGCTCCTGGACGTGACCGGCGTACCGCTGGTCGTACTGCTGGTGCCCCTGCTCGCCGTACTCCTGCCGGCCCTGTCCGTCGTGGTACTGGTACTGCTGCTGGTCGTACCCGCTGTGCTGGTCCTGGCCCCAGTCGCCGTACTGCGGCTCCTGCGGATGGTGCTGCGGCTGGCCGCCGTAGGCAGACTGCCGGCCCACGTGGGCCTGCTGCCCTTCCCATCCGCCGTCCCCGTACAACGGGTCCTCCGGATGCCACGGTTCAGAGCCTTGGCCCCGGCCATACTCAGTCATCGATCCCCTAGAGCCGCGAGGCGACCGGTCACGCGGCTGGGTGGGCCGGTTTCCGTTCCTCCTCTTGCTGTGCGGCGGCTGTTCGAACACCGCCGCATCGCGCGGAACGTTACCGTATCGCGATCAGATGACCACTTCGACGCCCTCGCCGGGTGCATTGCCTGACACCCGTTCGGATTCCAGTGCCTGCTGCAGGATGATCACAGCGGCCGCCTGATCGATGACGGAACGACCCTTCTTGGACGTCACGCCGGAGGCGCGCAGCCCCTGAGTGGCCGTCACGGTCGTCATCCGCTCGTCCACAAGTCTCACCCCGACCGGCGGGATCATGCGGGCGAGTTCCTGGGCGAAGCGGCGGACCTTGGCCGCGGCCGGGCCCTCGCCCCCCTTCAGGGAGCGAGGGAGACCGACGACGACCTCGATCGGCTCGTACTCCTCGACCAACTGCTTCAGCCGACGGTGAGCTGCCGGTATGTCCCGCCCGGGGACCGTCTCCACCGGCGTGGCGAGGATCCCGTCGGGGTCGCACGAGGCGACCCCGATACGGGCGTCCCCGACGTCGATCGCGAGTCGGCGTCCGCGGCGCATCACTTGGCCGTTTCCGCCACGAGCCGCTCGACGGCGTCGACGGCCTCGCCGATGGCGGCCGGGTTCTGGCCGCCGCCCTGGGCGACGTCCGGCTTGCCGCCACCGCCGCCGCCGAGGGTCTTGGCGGCCGTGCGGACCAGGTCACCGGCCTTGAGACCGCGCTCGCGGGCGGCCTCGTTGGTGGCGATGACCGTCAGCGGCTTGCCGTTGCTGACCGTGAAGAGGGCCACGACCGCGGCGCGTCCGCCCTGGATGCGGCCGCGCACGTCGAGGACCAGCTTGCGCAGGTCGTCGGGGGTCGTACCGTCCGGGACCCGGCCGGTGACAAGCGCGACGCCCCTGATGTCCTTGGCGGACTCGGCGAGACCGGCGGCGGCCTGCAGCACCTTCTCGGCGCGGAACTTCTCGATCTCCTTCTCGGCGTCCTTCAGCTTGCCGAGCATCGAGGAGACCTTCTCCGGCAGCTCCTCCGGGCGGCCCTTGAGCAGCTCGGTCAGCTGGTTGACGACCGTGTGCTCGCGGGCGAGGAAGTTGTAGGCGTCGACGCCGACGAGGGCCTCGATACGGCGCACGCCCGAGCCGATGGAGGACTCGCCGAGCAGCTTCACCAGACCCAGCTGGGCGGTGTTGTGCACGTGCGTGCCGCCGCACAGCTCCTTGGAGAAGTCGCCGATGGTCACGACGCGAACCCGCTCGCCGTACTTCTCGCCGAACTCGGCGATGGCACCCTGCTTCTTGGCCTCGTCGATGCCCATGACATCGGCGCGCACGTCGAGGTCGCGGGCGAGCACCTCGTTGATCTTCTGCTCGACGTCGGTCATCACGGCGGTCGGAACGGCGGACGGCGAGCCGAAGTCGAAGCGGAAGCGGCCGGGCTGGTTCTCGGAACCGGCCTGGGCGGCCGTCGGGCCGAGGGCGTCGCGCAGAGCCTGGTGGGTCAGGTGCGTGGCCGAGTGGGCGCGGGCGATGGCCTTGCGGCGGCGGGCGTCGATCGAGGCGTGGGCCTTGGCACCGACGGTGACCTCGCCGACCTGGACGACGCCCTTGTGGACGTACACGCCCGGGACCGGCTTCTGGCAGTCGCGGATCTCGATGACGGCGCCGGAGTCGACCTTGATGCGGCCGGTGTCGCCGATCTGGCCGCCGCCCTCGGCGTAGAACGGGGTGCGGTCGAGGACGACCTCCACCTCGTCGCCCTCGGTGGCGGCCGGGGAGGAGATCCCGTCGACGAGGAGGCCGACGATCGTGGACTCGCCCTCGGTGTCCGAGTAGCCGATGAAGTCGGTCTGGCCGGCCCGGTCGGCGATCTCGCGGTAGGCACCGAGGTCGGCGTGGCCGGTCTTCTTGGACTGGGCGTCGGCCTTGGCGCGCTCCCGCTGCTCCTTCATCAGGCGGCGGAAGCCCTCCTCGTCCACGGACAGCCCCTGCTCGGCGGCCATCTCGAGGGTGAGGTCGATCGGGAAGCCCCAGGTGTCGTGGAGCAGGAAGGCCTTGTCGCCGGGCAGGACGGTGCCGCCGGTCTGCTTGGTCTCGGTGACGGCGGTGTCGAGGATGTTGGTGCCGGCCTTCAGCGTCTTGAGGAAGGCGTTCTCCTCGGCGAGGGCGACCTTCTCGATGCGCTCGCGGTCGGCGACCAGTTCGGGGTACTGCTGACCCATCATCCGGATGACCGTGTCGATCAGGTCGTTGACGACCGGACCGGTGGCACCGAGCAGACGCATGTTGCGGATGGCGCGGCGCATGATGCGGCGCAGGACGTAGCCGCGCCCCTCGTTGCCGGGGGTGACACCGTCGCCGATGAGCATGGTGGCCGTGCGCATGTGGTCGGTGACCACGCGCAGGGAGACGTCCGAGTCCTGGGCCTCGCCGTAGCGCACTCCGGTGAGCTCGGTGGCCTTGTCGATGACGGCCATGGAGGTGTCGATCTCGTACATGTTCTGCACGCCCTGCAGAATCATGGCGAGCCGCTCCAGGCCCAGGCCGGTGTCGATGTTCTTGCTCGGCAGCTCTCCGAGGATCTCGAAGTTGTCCTTGCCCGTGCCCTCGCCGCGCTCGTACTGCATGAAGACGAGGTTCCAGATCTCCACGTACCGCTCGTCGTTGACGGCCGGGCCGCCCTCGACGCCGAACTCGGGGCCGCGGTCGTAGTTGATCTCGGAACAGGGGCCGCAGGGGCCGGGAACGCCCATGGACCAGTAGTTGTCCTTCATGCCCAGGCGCTGGATGCGCTCCTTGGGCACGCCGACGACCTCGTGCCAGATGCGCTCGGCCTCGTCGTCGTCCTTGTACACGGTGATCCACAGGCGCTCGGGGTCGAGGCCGTAACCACCCTTGTCCTGGGGCGTGGTGAGCAGCTCCCAGGCGTACGTGATGGCGCCTTCCTTGAAGTAGTCGCCGAAGGAGAAGTTGCCGCACATCTGGAAGAACGTGCCGTGCCGCGTGGTCTTGCCGACCTCTTCGATGTCGGGCGTGCGCACGCACTTCTGCACGCTGGTGGCGCGGCTGAACGGCGGCTTGACCTCACCCAGGAAGTAGGGCTTGAAGGGCACCATGCCGGCCGGGACCAGGAGCAGAGTCGGGTCGTCCGCGATGAGCGACGCCGAAGGGACGACGGTGTGACCGCGCTCCTCGAAGAAGCTCAGCCAGCGGCGGCGAATCTCGGCCGACTCCATCAGTGGTCCTCATTCCGGTTGTACGGGTTCGTCTTGTCGGTCTCGTACGAGTACGTGGCGGACTCGATGTACTTCGGGTCGCTGCGGTTCTCGATGGCGGCGTACCGCCGTGGCGCTGGGAGTTCGGGGTCGGCGTTGATCCCCAGCGCCTCCCCCAACTCGGCCTCCCGCTGGGCCATGTTGTCCCGGACGTCGAGCGCGAAGCCCACCGCGCGGTCCTTGAGGTGCCGGCCCGTCTCGAGCGCCTTGTTCGCGGCGGTCGCCGCGAGGCTCTCGGGGGTCAGCTGCTTCAGCTTGCGGTTGACCTTGGTGGTGGCCCACACACCGGCGGCGACACCCGTGGTGAACCAGAACGTACGGCGGAACATCGCTCGGTCAGTCCTTCTTTCCGCGGGCGTTCCGCTTCTCCCTGCGTGCGGCCGGGACGGTACGCCCGATGATCACGGTACGCCTCGGCGCCTTGGCGGGCACGTCCTCCTTGCGGCCGCCCAGGGCCCGGCGCACGCCGTAGCCGAAGGCCGCGACCTTGACCAGGGGACCGCCGAAGGTGGAGGCGACGGTGGTCGACAGCGCGGAGGCGTTCGACGTGACCTCCTGGACGTCGGAGGCGATCGCGTCGACCCGGTCGATCTGGGTCTGCGCGGAGCGCACGGCCGCGGAGGCGTCGGCGAGCAGCGGGACGGCCTGGTCGGTCACGTCCGCCACGAGCTTGGTGGTCGCCTTGAGCGTCTGGGCCAACCTCGCCAGCGCGACGGCGAGGAAGGAGACCAGGATCGCCCAGAAGACGGCCACCAGGATCCCGGCCACCTCTCCACCCGACACGGTGCGCACCTGCTCCCTGAAACGTGCCTGAACATCGAAAAAGTCGTGTCCCGAGCCTATCGCGCCGGAGCTGGGGCTCCGCACCGGATTACCGTCGGCGGGCGGCGGACACACGGGAAGCGACGGTACGGACCGCATACGGTTCGGTACACGTCCCGATGGGCCAGGTCGAGCCGGCGATGACCGGGCGTTCCTGGCGACCTGCCGGACGCGGTGCGGCTGTGCGAGGACGTGCGCCGGGTCTGCGAGGACGACGGTGAGCGGTGGGCCCGGTCCTGTGCGCTGTTCGTACCGGCGTACGCGGCGTGGCACAACGACGATTCCGCGCGGGCCCGGGCGCTCCTGACGGAGGTGCCCGGGCAGCGCGCAGTCCTTCCGTGACCTGCTGGGATCGGTGCTGTCGGTCGAGCTGCTCGCCCTGGTCACGGCCACCGACGGCGCCCCTGCCGAGGCGGCGGTGCTGCGGGGCGCGGCGGCCCGGACGTGGCCGTCGGTGGGGCTGCCGCTGTTCGGCTCGGCCTGCTGCAACGCCCCGCACGAACGGTGCGAGGCGACCGCGCGGGAGGCGCTGGGCGACGAGCGGTGCGAGGAGTGCGTACGGGCCGGAGCGCGCCTGGAGCGGGAGGCGGCCGTGGCCCGGGCGCTGAGCGGTCCGGCGTACGGCCGCTGGAGGCGCTGCCCGCGCCGCGCGGGCCGGTGCGGCACGGCCGGAGGGCATCGGACATGCGGAAACCCGCCGCCTCGCCCACCCGGAAGGGCGGGGAGACGGCGGGCTGAAGAGCTACGGCCTGCTGAGCGTCAGCGGGCGTAGTACTCGACGACGAGCTGCTCGTCGCAGATGACCGGAACTTCCTTGCGGTTCGGCTCGCGGTCCAGGCGGAACGCCAGGGCCCTGAGGTTCACCTGCAGGTAGCGCGGGGTCTCGCCGTCGGGGGCGAAGCCACCCTCACGGGCGATCTGGAAGAGCGTCTTGTCCTTGGAGCGGTCGCGGACCTGGACGACGTCGTCCGGGCGCACGCGGAAGGACGGCTTGTCCACCTTCTGGCCGTTGACCTGGATGTGGCCGTGGACGACCATCTGGCGGGCCTGGTAGATGGTGCGGGCGATGCCCGAACGCAGGACCAGGGCGTCGAGACGGCGCTCGAGCTCGACGATCAGGGCCTCACCGGTCTTGCCCTGGACCTTGGAGGCGCGCTCGTAGGCGCGGACCAGCTGGCGCTCGGAGATGTCGTACTGAGCGCGCAGACGCTGCTTCTCGAGCAGACGGACCTTGTAGTCCGAGTTCTGCTTGCGGCCACGGCCGTGCTCACCCGGCGGGTACGGGCGGGCCTCGAAGTACTTGACGGCCTTCGGGGTCAGCGCGATGCCGAGGGCACGCGACTTCTTGACCTTGGGGCGGGACTGATTCGCCATTGTCTCTTTCCTAGAATTTCCGGCTCCCCAGGGTTAGAGGAGGTCGCATCCGCAGCCGGGGAAATCCCGCCGAGCCCGGCTACGGGCCTGGTGGGTAGCCGTTCCCCTGTTCTGGGCACATACGTGCAGCACGCGAGTGGCCCACCAACCTGTCCCGCAACTTCGGGTGGTGGTGGGCTGCCCGCGACACCGTTCGCCGGTGCGCGACGCTCCTGGAGATCCCCGCCCGGGGGCCGGGTCTCCGGCTGGATGTCCCGCTCTGGGGTGCCGGCTCCCCCTATTGAGGCGCCGGACACGGGACTCAGCACTTCGGAGAAGTCTACCGCGTGCTCAGGACCGCTTGCGACCGAGGTGCTTCCGGGTCCATTCGACCGCGTCCGCGTACCGGGCCTCGGCGCCGTGCCGGGTCGGGGTGTAGTACTCGCGCTCCTTGATGGCGTCCGGGGCGTACTGCTGGGTGGCGATCCCCTCGGGCAGGTCGTGCGGGTACACGTACCCCTGCGCGTGGCCGAGTGTGGCCGCGCCCTTGTAGTGGCCGTCGCGCAGGTGCGGGGGCACCGGGCCGGCCAGGCCCTTGCGCACGTCGTCCAGGGCGGCGCCTATCGCGGTGGTCGCGGAGTTGGACTTGGGGGCGAGGGCCAGGGCGATGGTGGTGTGGCTGAGGGTGAGGGCGGCCTCGGGGAAGCCGATCATGGCGACGGCCTGAGCGGCGGCGACGGCGATCGGCAGGGCGGTCGGGTCCGCCAGGCCGATGTCCTCGCTTGCGGAGATCATCAGGCGGCGGGCGATGAAGCGGGGGTCCTCGCCGGCCTCGATCATCCGGGCCAGGTAGTGCAGGGCGGCGTCGACGTCGGAGCCGCGGATGGACTTGATCAGGGCGCTGGCCACGTCGTAGTGCTGGTCGCCGTCGCGGTCGTACTTCACCGCCGCCCGGTCGACCGTCTCCTCCAGCGTCGAGAGGGCGATCTCCGTCTCACCCTTGTCGAGCGCGGCCCCGGCGGCGGCCTCCAGGGCTGTCAGCGCGCGGCGGGCGTCGCCGCCGGCGATGCGCAGGAGGTGGCCCTCGGTGTCCTCGGGGAGGGTGACGGCGCCGCCCAGACCGCGCTCGTCGGTCAGGGCCCGCTCGATGAGCCCGCGCAGGTCGTCGTCGGTGAGGGGCTCGAGGGTGAGCAGGAGGGAGCGGGACAGCAGCGGGGAGATCACCGAGAAGTACGGGTTCTCGGTGGTGGCCGCGATCAGGGTCACCCAGCGGTTCTCGACCGCCGGGAGCAGGGAGTCCTGCTGGGCCTTGCTGAAACGGTGGATCTCGTCCAGGAAGAGGACGGTCTCCTTGCCGAAGCCGCCGGTGGCGCGGCGGGCGCCGTCGATGACCGCGCGGACCTCCTTGACGCCCGCGGTGATGGCCGACAGCTCCACGAAGCGCTTGTTGGTGGCCTTGGAGACGACGTACGCCAGCGTCGTCTTGCCCGTGCCGGGCGGGCCCCAGAGGATCACCGAGGACGGTCCGGCGGGACCGCCCGCGCCCTCGCCGACCAGCCGGCGCAGGGGCGAGCCGGGCTTCAGCAGGTGCTGCTGGCCCACCACCTCGTCGAGGGTGCGCGGGCGCATCCGCACCGCCAGGGGGCTCGCGGCGGGGTCCTTCTCCTGGCGTTCTTCTGCTGCGGCGGTGAACAGGTCGGGCTCCACGTCCAAAACCCTAAATCACCGCACTGACAATGCCGTCGGATCGGGCTCAGACCCAGAGCTTGCTGCCCCAGCGGGTCAGGATCAGCATGGCGATGATGCCGCAGTGCGTGACCGGCAGCACCCAGGTGAACTCGGCGAGGAAGTTCTTGACCGGGCGCGGGGCGGGCAGGAGGTCGTTGCGCACGTTGAAGGAGGTCACGTACCAGAACATGGTGATCGTGGCGGCCCAGGCCAGGGAGCACCACAGGCACAGCGCGTTGATCCGGTACAGCGACTGGAACTGCAGCCAGGTGCAGAAGGCCACGCCGAAGAGCGTGCCGAAGTTGAAGGTCAGCCAGTACCAGCGCGGGAAGCGGGCACGGGCCAGCAGGCTCATGCCGACGCAGATGACGATGCCGTAGCAGACCAGGCCGAGCATCGGGTTGGGGAAGCCGAAGGCGGCGGCCTGCTTGCTCTCCATGACGCTGCCGCAGGAGACGATCGGGTTGAGGCTGCACCCGGGAGTGAAGGTCTTGCCCGCGACCTTGGCCTCGAGGATCTTGAACTTGTCGATCGTGATGACCCACGCGGCGAGCAGTCCGGCCGCACCGGTGATCACCAGCAGCACCGCGAAGGCGCGGCTGCCGCCCATCGTCCGCGGCGTGGCGGCGGCCTGCTCGGGCCCGGGCTCCGTGGAGACGTCTTTCACTGTCGTCTTGCTCATCACGCCGATTCCGTCACTTGAGGTAGGACCATCTTCGGGCACGCGTCATTGTGCCGCACGCACGCGTGCGTCCACCGTTCGGTGGACACAAGGAAGTACGCACGGTCGTCCCGGAGCGTTCGGTTCTGGCCGAGGCTCGTGGGCATGACAGCACACGCGAACGATCTTGCGGTGCACGTACGGGGGCTGCGCAAGCAGTACGGGGACGTGACCGCGGTGGACGGCATCGATCTGGGCATCCGGCGCGGCGAGGTGTTCGGCCTGCTCGGGCCGAACGGCGCGGGCAAGAGCACGACGGTGGAGATCCTCCAGGGCAACCGCTTCCGGGACGGGGGCGAGGTCTCGGTCCTGGGGGCGGATCCGGCGACCGGCACGCGCGCGTGGCGATCCCGTGTAGGAATCGTCTGGCAGGACGAATCGGCGCCCGCCGAGTTGACGGTCCGCGAGACCGTACGCCACTTCGCCCGCTACTACCCCCGCCCGCGCGACCCTGAGGAGGTCATCGGCCTGGTCGGCCTCCAGGCGAAGGCGAACAGCCGGATCAAGTCCCTGTCGGGCGGGCAGCGGCGCCGCCTCGACGTCGCGCTCGGCGTGATCGGCGGCCCCGAGCTGGTGCTCCTGGACGAGCCGACGACCGGCTTCGACCCGGCGGCCCGGCGCCAGTTCTGGGACCTGATCCGGCTGCTGGCCGACGAGGGCACGACGATCGTGCTCACCACGCACTACCTGGAGGAGGCGGAGGCACTCGCCGACCGGCTCGCGGTGGTCGCCCGCGGTCGGGTCGTCGCCGCAGGCGAGCCCGGGGAACTGCGCGAGCGGTACGGCACCGGCGCCACCGTCGCCTGGACGGACCCCGACGGCTCCCCGCGCGCGGAGCACACGGACACGCCGACGAAGACGGTCGCGGCGCTCATGCGGCGCTTCGACGGCGAGATCCCGGGCCTGGCAGTGAGCCGCCCCACGCTGGAGGACGTCTACCTCCGGCTGACCGGACAGGAGGACCCCCGATGACCTGGTCCCTGGGCCTGAGCAGGGGCGCGCTGGAAATCAGGCAGTTCTTCCGGCAGCGCGAGCAGGTGGTGTTCACCTTCGCCTTCCCGGTCGTCTTCCTGTTCCTGTTCGCGTCGATCTTCCACGACGACGTCCGCGGCAGCGGCGTCACCGCCTCCCAGTTGTACGTCCCCGCGATGACGGCCTCCGGGATCATGTCGACGAGCTTCCAGTCGCTGGGCATCTCGATCGCCGTGGAGCGGGACCAGAAGGTGCTGCGCAGGCTGCGTGGCACGCCCATGCCGCCGGCCGCCTACTTCCTGGGGAAGATCTGGCTGGTTCTGTTCACCGGCGTGGTGGAGACGGCGATCCTGCTGCTCGTCGGCACCACGCTGTACGACGTCGACCTTCCCTCGGACGCGGGCCGCTGGTTCGACTTCGGGTGGATCTTCGTGCTGGGGCTGACCGCGTGCGCGCTGCTCGGCATCGCGATCAGCTCGGTGCCCCGGTCCGCGCAGAGCGCCGGCTCCGTCGTGGTCCTGCCGTTCCTGGTGCTCCAGTTCGTCTCCGGGGTGTACATCTCCGTCGCCACGATTCCCGGCTGGATGCTGGACGTCGGTGCCCTCTTCCCGCTGAAGTGGCTGTGCCAGGGACTGCGGGGCGTGTTCCTGCCCGACTCCGCGCGGGTCCTGGAACAGGCCGGCAGCTGGGAGTTCGGGCGGATCGCACTGGTGCTCGCCGCCTGGTGCGCTGCAGGATTGGCGCTGTGTCTGCTGACCTTCCGCTGGCGGGACCGGCGCACCGGATGACCGACCCGGGCACGGCCCGTGACGTGCACGTCTGGGACCGTACGATCCGGCTCTGGGACCTGTACTTCGCGATCGCCTGGCTGGCCACCGTCGTCTTCGTGCTCGGCGCGGCGCATCCCGGGTGGCCCGTCCGCGTGGTCGCGGCCGGGCTGCTCGTCCCGCTGGTGCCCTGGTACGCCGCGGTGGGGCGCCGGCTGATCCGGGAGGACCCGCCGGATGAGCGGCCGGCGGTGCGCTACCTCGCCGTGCTCGTCGCGCTGTTCCTGCCGTCGGCGGTACTGGTCGGCGAGACCCGGCTGATGGCGTTCGCGCTCGTCCCCCAGTGCTTCATGACACTGCGGATGCGGCGGGCGCTGGTGGCGGTGACCGTGATCAATCTGGCGCCGGTGGCGGGCTGGGCACTGCTGTGGCATCCGGGCGGCCGGAACCTGTTCACCAGCACGGTGTTCGCCGTGGTCACCCTCATGTTCTCGGTGGCGGTCGGCAGCTGGATCATCCGCATCATCGAACAGAGCTGGGAGCGGGCGGAGCTGATCGCGGAGCTGGACGCCAGCCGCCACGAGGTCGCCCGGCTGTCGGCGGCGCACGGCGCGCTGGCCGAGCGCGAGCGGATGGCCCGCGAGATCCACGACACCCTCGCACAGGGCTTCACCAGCCTGCTCATGCTCATCCAGGCCGTGGAGGCCGAACTGCAGGACGACCTCCCGCAGGCCCGCCGCCATCTGGCGCTCATGGACGCCACGGCCCGGCAGAACCTCGCCGAGGCCCGCGCCCTGGTGGCCGGGGGCGCGCCGGCCGACCTCCACGGCGCCTCCCTGCCCGACGCGTTGCGCCGGCTGGCGGCCCGGCACGAGGCGGCCCTGGAAGTGACCGGTCCGGTACGGCAGTTGCCCGCCGGCCCCGAGGTGGTCGCCCTGCGCTCCTGCCAGGAGGCGCTGACGAACGCCCGCCGTCACGCGGGGGCCTCGGCGGCGGTCACCATCCGGCTCGCGTACGCGGCCGCGGCGCTCACCGTCTCCGTCGAGGACGACGGGCACGGCTTCGACCCGGCCGCCGTCTCCGGCGGGTACGGTCTGACCGGACTTCGGACCAGGACCGCCGAGGTGGGCGGGACCGCCTCGGTCCGCAGCGCGCCGGGCGACGGTACGACGGTGACCGTGCGTCTGCCCGTCCCCGCCACCGTGAGGAGTGAGACCCCGTGATCCGGATCGTCCTGGCCGACGACCACCCCGTCGTCCGGGAGGGCCTGCGCGCGATGCTCAGCGCCGAACCCGACCTGGAGGTCGTCGCCGACGCGAACAGCGGGCCACAGGCGGAAGCGCTCGCGGCCGAGCTGCGGCCCGACATCGTGCTGATGGACCTGCGCATGCCCGGCGGTGACGGAGTCGACTCGATCGAGCGGATGAGTGAGGCCGGGCTGCCCTGCCGGGTGATCGTCCTGACGACGTACGAGACCGACCGCGACATCCTGCGCGCCGTCGAGGCCGGTGCCGCGGGCTATCTCCTCAAGGACCTGCCCCGTGGCCGACTGGCCGACGCGGTACGGGCCGCGGCGCGGGGCGAGACCGTCCTGGCCCCGTCGGTGGCGGCCCGCCTGGTGGACCAGCTGCGCGCCAGGCCGGAGCGGCCCCGGTTGTCGGAGCGGGAGACGGCGGTGCTGCGGCTGGTGGCCGAGGGCTGCACGAACGCCGAGATCGGGCGGCGGCTGTTCATCGGGGAGTCCACCGTGAAGACCCATCTGCTGCGGGCCTTCGGCAAGTTGGGGGTGGACGACCGGACGGCGGCGGTGACGTGTGCGATGCGGTTCGGCTTGCTCGACTGAGCCCCGCTGGGGGCTCCGGCCCCGGCGGGGTCGAAGGGGCGGAGCCCCTGGAGGACGGACGGGGCAGGGGCGGCGGAGGCGAAAAAGCCACGCGCCGCCCCCATACACCTCAGCCCAGCCGCGACTCCAGCTCCGCCACGATCTCGTTCACCCCGACCGCCGTCTGCTCCCCGGACTCCATGTCCTTGAGCTGGACGACACCGTCGGCGAGATCCCGCTCACCGGCGACGATCGTGTAGCGGGCTCCGCTGCGGTTGGCGTTCTTCATGGCGCCCTTGAGCCCCTTGTTGCCGTACGAGAAGTCCGCCGCGATCCCCACCTTGCGCAGCTCGGTCACCTTGGCGAACAGCACCCGGCGGGCCTCCTCCCCCAGGGGCACCGCGAAGACGCTGGTCGAGGAGGGCACGTCGAGCTCGACGCCCTCCGCCTCCAGGGCCAGCACCGTACGGTCGACGCCCAGGGCCCAGCCCACCGACGGCAGCGCGGGACCACCGATCATCTCGGACAGCCCGTCGTACCGGCCGCCGCCGCCCACCGCGGACTGGGAACCCAGACCGTCGTGCACGAACTCGAAGGTCGTCCGCGTGTAGTAGTCCAGCCCGCGCACCAGCTTCGGGTCGTCCTCGAAGGCCACGCCGGCCGCGTCGATCAGCTCGCGTACCTCCTCGTGGTACGCCTTGCACGCATCGCACAGATAGTCACGCAGGAGCGGCGCACCCCCCAGCTGCTTCTGCACCGACTCACGCTTGTCGTCCAGCACCCGCAACGGGTTGATCTCGGCACGCCGCAGCGTGTCCTCGTCCAGGTCCAGCTCCCGCAGGAAGTCCTGCAGCGCGGCCCGGTACACCGGGCGGCACTCCTTGTCGCCCAGCGAGTTCAGCAGGATGCGGAAGTTCCTGAGCCCCAGCGAGCGGTACGCCTGGTCGGCCAGGATGATCAGCTCGGCGTCCAGCGCCGGGTCCTCGGCCCCGATGGCCTCCGCGCCGACCTGGGAGAAGTGCCTGTAACGGCCCTTCTGCGGGCGCTCGTAGCGGTAGTACGAGCCGGAGTACCACAGTTTGACCGGCAGGTTGCCCGCCTTGTGCAGGCTGGCCTCCAGAGCGGCCCGCAGCACGGACGCCGTGCCTTCGGGGCGCAGGGCCAGCCGGTCGCCGCCCTTGGTCTCGAAGGCGTACATCTCCTTGGTCACGATGTCGGTCGACTCGCCGACACCGCGCGCGAAGAGCTCGACGTTCTCGAAGCCGGGCGTCTCGATGTAGCCGTAGCCGGAGTTGCGCAGCGGGGCGGCGATGGCCTCGCGGACCGCCAGGTACTTCGCGGAGTCCGGCGGGATCAGGTCGAACGTGCCCTTGGGGGCCTTGAAGGTGCTCACGGGAAGTCTCTCGTCACATTCCTCGTCGGGGAGCGGAAGGTCCGTCCGCTCCCAGGCCGGCGGCCACCTGCCGCAGGTACGGGTTGGTGGCGCGCTCCTGGCCGATGGTCGTCTGGGGGCCGTGGCCGGACAGCACCACGGTCGAGTCGTCGAGCGGCAGGCACACGCGGGCCAGCGAGTCGAGCATCTCGGCCATGTCACCGCCGGGCAGGTCGGTGCGTCCGATGGAGCCGGCGAACAGCAGATCCCCGGAGAAGAACACCGACGGGATGTCGGTCGTCTCGGGCATCCGGAAGGTCACCGACCCCCTGGTATGGCCCGGCGCGTGCGCCACGGAGAGTTGCAGTCCCGCCAGCTCCAGTTTCGCGCCGTCGGTCAGCTCCTTGACGTCGTCCGGTTCCCCGACCGTCAGCTCGCCCATGAGCGGCATGCCGATGGAACGGCCGAGCGCCTTCTCGGGGTCGCTCATCATGTACCGGTCCTCGGGGTGGATCCACGCGGGCACGTCGTGCGCACCGCACACCGGGACGACCGAGGCCACGTGGTCGAGGTGGCCGTGGGTGAGGACGACGGCGACGGGCTTGAGCCGATGCTTCTTCAGCGCTTCCTCGACTCCAGGGGCCGCCTGATGGCCCGGGTCGATGATCACGCACTCCTCACCGGCGGCGGGGGCGACGAGATAACAGTTCGTCCCCCACGCCCCGGCGGGGAACCCGGCAATGAGCACGATCGTCCTTCGTTGTGTCGATTACGGGCGGCTAAAGCTGCTGTCAGAGCCTACCGGCGCTGCCGTTTCCTCAGCGAACCCATATACGGTACGGGGCTACACGCGGCCGTCGGCTCAGGACGCACGCGTACCGGTCGGCAACACGACAGGCATGAGGAGAGAACCCGGTGGTCAGCCAGGAGCAGCGGCGGCGTCAGCTCGCCCGGGAGAAGTTCTTGCGGCAGCAGCAGCGGCGCACCAGCGCGCGGCGCAAGGCACGCATGCGCAACTCCGTGATCGCGTCGGTGCTCGGCGTGGTCGTCATAGGCAGCGTCGCGCTGTACACGACCGGGGTGCTGAAGAACGACGACGACAAGAAGGCGAGCGCCGGTTCGGACGTCACACCCAGCGCCTCGGCCCCCAGCAAGGCTCCGGACCCCTGCGAGAAGGCCGCCAAGGGCTCCGTGAAGAAGCTCAGCTGGAAGAAGGAGCCGGCGATCACCATCGACAAGTCGGCGAAGTACACGATGAAGCTCGCGACGACGTGCGGCGACATCGGCGTCGGGCTGAAGACGTCGGCGGCCCCGCACACCGTGAACTCGTTCAACTTCCTCGCGGCCCAGGGCTACTTCGACCACACCAAGTGCCACCGGCTCACCACCAACGGCATCTACGTGCTGCAGTGCGGCGACCCGACGGGCACCGGCAGCGGCGGTCCCGGGTACACGATTCCCGACGAGAACCTCAAGGACAAAAGCCTGAAGGGCAACGTCTACCCGGCCGGCACGGTCGCGATGGCGAACACCGGACAGCAGCACACCGGCGGCAGCCAGTTCTTCCTGGTCTACCAGGACAGTCAGCTGCCGCCCAGCTACACACCGTTCGGTACCGTCGACGCGGCGGGCCTGAAGGTGCTGAAGAAGATCGCCGCCGCGGGCGAGAGCACGGGCCAGGGCGACGGCGCTCCGAACGCGACCGTCGTGATCGACAAGGCGACGGTCACGAAGTCCTGACGGCCGAGGCGGCGGCCAGCGCAATTTCGGTCGCGCTGGATGCGGACAGGCAACCCGCTGGTCGCCTATGTTGGCCGTGACGAAACTGTGGACGATGCCCGGGGGAGCCAAGGCCCCCGCAGGCATCATGTGGAGGAGGCGCTGTGAGCAGCGACCCGTGGGGCCGCGTCGACGAGACGGGGACCGTGTACGTGCGTACGGCCGACGGCGAGCAGGTCGTCGGTTCCTGGGCGGCCGGCTCCCCTGAGGAGGCGCTTGCCTACTTCGAGCGCAAGTACGAGGGCCTGGTTGTCGAGATCGGCCTCCTCGAGAAGCGAGTACAGACCACCGACCTTTCGGCGAAGGACGCACAGGCCGCCATCGACCACCTCCGGGAGCAGGTCGACGCGCACCACGCGGTCGGCGACCTGGACGCGTTGCGGACCCGCCTGGACAAGCTCGTCCAGACCGTCGCGGCACGCCGCGAGGAGCGCAAGCAGCAGCGGGCCAAGCAGTCCGACGAGGCCCGCAAGGCCAAGGAGGCGCTGGTCGCCGAGGCGGAGGAACTGGCGCAGTCCGACCAGTGGCGGGCGGCCGGTGAGCGGCTGCGCGCCCTGGTGGACACCTGGAAGGGCCTGCCGCGCCTGGACCGCAAGTCGGACGACGAGCTGTGGCACCGCTTCTCGCACGCCCGCTCGGCGTTCTCCAAGCGGCGCAAGGCGCACTTCGCACAGCTGGACGCGCAGCGCGAGGAGGCCCGCAAGACCAAGGAGAAGCTGGTCGCGGAGGCCGAGGCGCTGACCGGTTCGACGGACTGGGGTCCGACGGCGGCCCGCTACCGCGAGCTGATGGCGGAGTGGAAGGCCGCGGGCCGCGCCCAGCGCGAGCACGAGGACGACCTGTGGAACCGCTTCCGCGGCGCCCAGGACGTGTTCTTCGCCGCCCGCAGCTCGGTCTTCGCCGAGCGGGACGCGGAGCAGGCGGAGAACCTGAAGCTGAAGGAGGAGCTGGCCGAGGAAGCCGAGAAGCTCCTGCCGATCACGGACCTGAAGGCCGCCCGCGCCGCCTTCCGCTCGATCAATGAGCGCTGGGAGGCCATCGGCCACGTGCCGCGGGACGCGCGTCCGAAGGTCGAGGGCCGGATGCACGCCGTCGACCGGGCGATCCAGGAGGCCGAGGAGGCCGAGTGGCGCCGGACGAACCCGGAGGCACGCGCGCGTGCCGAGGGCCTGACCGGCCAGCTGCAGGCCGCCGTGGACAAGCTGCGGAGCCAGATCGAGCAGGCGCGCGCCCAGGGCAACAACGCCAGGGCCGACAAGCTCGAGAAGGAGCTGGAGGGCCGCCAGGCCCTGCTGGACCAGGCGCTGAAGGGTCTGCAGGAGTTCGGCGGCTGACACCCGCCCCACGCATACGAGAGGGCCCCGTACGACGATGTACGGGGCCCTCTCGCATGCGCTGCCCGGCCGGCTTGCTTACGCCCGGCTGCGCGCCGACGTCACGCGGTACACGTCGTACACGCCCTCCACGCCCCGTACCGCCTTCAGGACGTGCCCGAGGTGTTTCGGGTCGCCCATCTCGAAGGTGAAGCGGGAGGTGGCGACGCGGTCGCGGGAGGTCTGGACGGCCGCGGAGAGGATGTTGACGTGCTGGTCGGACAGCACGCGGGTGACGTCCGACAGGAGGCGGGAGCGGTCCAGGGCCTCGACCTGGATGGCGACGAGGAATACCGAGGACTGGGTGGGCGCCCACTCGACGTCGAGCATGCGCTCGGGCTCGCGGGACAGTGAATCGACGTTGACACAGTCGCTGCGGTGAACCGATACGCCGCTACCCCGGGTGACGAAGCCGATGATCGGGTCGCCGGGGACGGGCGTGCAACAGCGGGCCAGCTTGACCCACACGTCCTCGACGCCCTTGACCACCACGCCCGGGTCGGCGCTGGAGCGGCGCTTGCGGCTCCGCCCGCGCGACGGCGGAACGCTCTCGTCGATCTCCTCGGTGGCCGCCTCCTCGCCGCCGAGCGCCTGGACCAGCTTCTGCACGATGTTCTGCGCGGAGACATGGCCCTCGCCGATCGCCGCGTACAGGGCGGAGATGTCCGAGTAGCGCATCTCGTGCGCGAGCGTGACGAGGGAGTCGCCGGTGAGGATGCGCTGGATCGGCAGGTTCTGCTTGCGCATCGCGCGGACGATGGCGTCCTTGCCCTGCTCGATCGCCTCGTCGCGGCGCTCCTTGGAGAACCACGCCCGGATCTTGTTGCGGGCACGCGGCGACTTCACGAAGCCGAGCCAGTCGCGGGAGGGGCCCGCGCCGGCCGCCTTGGAGGTGAAGACCTCCACCAGGTCGCCGTTGTCCAGGGTGGACTCGAGCGGCACGAGGCGGCCGTTGACCCGCGCCCCTATGGTGCGGTGGCCGACCTCGGTGTGGACCGCGTACGCGAAGTCCACCGGGGTGGCGCCGGCCGGGAGCGCGATGACGTCACCCTTGGGGGTGAAGACGAAGACCTCGTTGCGGGAGAGGTCGAAGCGCAGGGACTCCAGGAACTCGCTGGGGTCCTCGGTCTCCTTCTGCCAGTCCAGGAGCTGCCGGAGCCACGCCATGTCGTTGATGGCGTCCTTGTCCTTCGCGGAGGACTTCGGCGCGTCGGTACGGACCTTGGAGGCGCCGGCGACGGCCTCCTGCTTGTACTTCCAGTGCGCGGCGATGCCGTACTCGGCGCGGCGGTGCATGTCGAACGTACGGATCTGGAGTTCGACCGGCTTGCCGTTGGGCCCGATGACCGTCGTGTGCAGCGACTGGTACATGTTGAACTTCGGCATCGCGATGTAGTCCTTGAACCGGCCGGGGACCGGGTTCCAGCGCGCGTGCACCGTGCCGAGGGCCGCGTAACAGTCCCTGACCGTGTCGACAAGGACACGAATACCCACCAGGTCGTAGATCTCCGCGAAGTCACGGCCGCGGACGATCATCTTCTGGTAGACGCTGTAGTAGTGCTTGGGGCGGCCGGTGACGGTCGCCTTGATGCGGGCGGCGCGCAGGTCGGCCTGGACCTCGTCGGTCACTATGGCCAGGTACTCGTCGCGCTTGGGCGCCCGCTCGGCCACCAGCCGTACGATCTCGTCGTACATCTTGGGATAGAGGATCGCGAAGGCGAGGTCCTCCAGCTCCCACTTGATGGTGTTCATGCCCAGCCGGTGGGCGAGCGGCGCGTAGATCTCGAGCGTCTCGCGCGCCTTCTTCTCCTGCTTCTCGCGCTTGAGGTAGCGCATGGTGCGCATGTTGTGCAGGCGGTCGGCGAGCTTGATGACCAGGACGCGCGGGTCCTTGGCCATGGCGACGACCATCTTGCGCACGGTCTCGGCCTGCGCGGCCTCACCGAACTTGACCTTGTCCAGTTTGGTGACGCCGTCGACGAGCAGCGCAACGGTGTCGCCGAAGTCGCGGCGCAGCTGGTCGAGGCCGTACTCGGTGTCCTCGACGGTGTCGTGCAGCAGGCCCGCCATCAGGGTGGCCGGATCCATGCCCAGCTCAGCCAGGATGGTGGTGACGGCGAGCGGGTGCGTGATGTACGGGTCGCCGCTCTTGCGCTTCTGGCCGCGATGCCAGCGCTCGGCGACCTGGTAGGCGCGCTCGATCTGGCGCAGGGTGGCGGTCTCGATCTTGGGGTCGTTGCTGCGGACTATGCGCAGCAGCGGCTCCAGGACCGGGTTGTAGGGGTTGGCTCGCTGGACGCCCAGGCGGGCCAGGCGGGCGCGGACGCGGTTGGAGGAGCCGGAGCGCGCGGGCTGCCCGGCGGGCTGGCGGACTGCCGGGGGCTGCGCGGGGCGCTCGGGCGAGCCGGGTCCCCCCGCTCGAGCGGAGTCGAGTGTGGGGGACGGTTTGGGGCGCGCGGCCTCGGCCGACTTCTCGACGGGCGCGGACTGGGCGTGCTCGACCGGCCCGCGGGTGTCGTTCTTCGCGTGGGGCGCGTTCGGCGCAGGCTTGGCCGCGGATGCCGAGGCGGACTCGGGCTTTGCGGCGGTCAGTGGCTGGGCCTCGTCTGGCAAGAGGACTCCTCGTGCGCGATCCGGGTCCCCCGATCAGGCTCCGGAGACCCCATGGTAGCGATCCTGCGCTCCGGCATCGCCTGCAGACCGATGTGAGGACCGTCTACCGGGGGAAACAACGAGGGGCTGCCGCCTGATTCCTCCAGGGCTCCGAGGACCGTTGCCGGAGTGTCCTGGGGGTTGCGGCGGGGCCGGCCGAGCGCTCAGGAGGCTCCGGCAGGTGACCGGGCGCGGCCGAGGCCGCCCCGGGATTCCGGGACGGCCTCGGGATGTGGACTGCTCAGACCTGGAGAAGTGCCACGAGCGGCGCCCCGTTCAGAGCCGGTTCCAGACGCGCACGGCCGCTCAGGAAGCCCAGCTCCATCAACACCGCGACGCCCGCGACCTCGGCCCCCGCACGGTGGATGAGCTGGATCGCGGCCTCGGCCGTACCCCCCGTGGCGAGAACGTCGTCCACGATCAGGATCCGGTCGCCGGACGCCAGGTCCTCCGCGTGCACCTCGATCTCGGCCGAGCCGTACTCCAGGTCGTACGCCTGGCTCAGGGTGGCTCCGGGCAGCTTGCCCGCCTTGCGCACGGGGACGAAGCCGAGGCCCGCGCGGACGGCGACCGGGGCGCCGAGGATGAAGCCGCGGGCCTCCAGACCGATGACCTTGGTGGCGCCGGTGCGCTCGGCGATCTCCGCCAGCGCGTCGGTCAGCGCGGTGAACGCCGCCGGGTCCGCCAGGAGCGGGGTGATGTCCTTGAACATCACGCCCGGCTCCGGGTGGTCGGCCACGTCACGGATGCGGCTGAGCAGCAGTTCCTCGATGCCGGTCATCGGCGCTTCCCCGAGGGTCGGCCGCGTCCCCGGTTGCGGGACGCGGGCTGGCTCCGCGGGCCCACCACGGCGGCGGCGGCATCATCGGGCTCGTCCGAGGCGACGGACCTGGTCTCGGCCAGCCCCTCCCCCGCGGCCGCCTGGCCCCGCTTGGCCAGGACGCGCTTGCGGAGGGCCTTCATCTGGGGCTCGCGCTCCTTGAGGTCGGCGACGAGCGGCGTGGCGATGAAGATCGAGGAGTACGCGCCGGCCGCGAGACCGACGAACAGCGACAGCGAGATGTCGTTGAGCGTGCCGGCGCCGAGGAAGCCGCCGCCGATGAACAGCAGGCCGGCCACCGGCAGCAGCGCGACCACCGTGGTGTTGATGGAGCGGACCAGGGTGCCGTTGATCGACTGGTTGGCGATGTCGCTGTAGGTGGAGCGGGTCTGCTTGGTGATGTCCTTCGTCTGCTCCTTGAGGCTGTCGAAGACGACGACCGTGTCGTAGAGCGAGTAGCCGAGGATGGTCAGCAGACCGATGACCGTGCCGGGCGTGACCTCGAAGCCGACCAGAGCGTAGATGCCGGTCGTGATGGTGATGTCGTGGATCAGTGCGACCAGCGCCGCGATCGCCATGCGCCACTCGAAGGCGATCGCCAGGTAGATCACCACGAGGACCATGAAGATCCCAAGGCCCTCCCAGGCCTTGTTGGCGATCTGGTCACCCCAGCTGGGGCCGACCAGATCGGCGTTGATCTTCTCGGGGTCGAGCTTGAAGTCCTTGGCGAGGGCGTTCTTGATCTCGTCGGACTTCTTGGTGTCCATGCCCGCGATCTGGATACGCAGACCGCCCGTGCCGAGCTTCTGCACGACCGCGTCGTGGTGCGCGGCGTCCTTGGCGTAGGTCTCCGCCTGCGTCACGGACACGCTGGTCTTCGGGGTGGTGAAGACGGCACCGCCCTGGAAGTCGATGCCCATGTTCAGGCCGCGCACCGCCAGGCCGAGGACGGCCGCGACGGTGATCAG
Source organism: Streptomyces sp. NPDC051636 (assembly GCF_044453765.1). Classification (NCBI taxonomy): domain Bacteria; kingdom Bacillati; phylum Actinomycetota; class Actinomycetes; order Kitasatosporales; family Streptomycetaceae; genus Streptomyces; species Streptomyces sp. NPDC051636. The sequence goes on from NZ_JBITDA010000011.1 coordinate 157,888, forward strand.
GATGGAGACGCCGTACCAGATCTTGCGGTGGCCGACGAAGTCGTAGCTGATCTCGCCACGGTGCAGCCGGGCGCCGAGACCGCGGAGCTTCGACATCTCTCACGCCTCCTTCGGGTCGACAGGGCCGGCGGCAGGTCCGGCGGGACGGCGGGTGCGGCGCAGCGGCGCCTTGGCACCCAGGCTCTTCGGGTCGAGGCCGGACCACTTGTGGCCGTCGGCGAAGAACTTCCGGCGGGCGAGGATGGTCATCAGCGGCTTGGTGAAGAAGAAGACCACGACCACGTCGAGCACGGTGGTCAGACCCAGCGTGAACGCGAAGCCCTGCACCTTGCCGACGGTGACGATGAACAGCACCGCGGCGGCGAGGAACGACACGAAGTCGGAGACCAGGATGGTGCGCCGGGCCCGCGGCCAGCCCCGCTCGACGGCGGGGCGCAGCGAGCGGCCCTCGCGGATCTCGTCCCTTATGCGCTCGAAGAACACGATGAACGAGTCCGCGGTGATACCGATGGCGACGATCGCACCGCAGACCGCCGGCAGGTTCAGCGCGAAGCCGATGGTCGGGCCGAGCAGCGACATGATCACGTAGGTGAGGATCGCGGAGACCAGCAGCGAGGCGATCGCGACGAGCGACAGGCCCCGGTAGTAGACCACCAGGTAGATCACGACCAGCGCGAGACCGATCGCGCCGGCCAGCAGACCCGCGTGCAGCTGCTCGCCGCCGAGCGCGGCGGTGACGGTGGTGACGCTCTGCTCCTTGAAGGACAGCGGGAGCGCGCCGTACGACAGCATGTTGGCGAGGCTCTGGGCCTCGTCCTGCGTGAAGCTGCCGGAGATCTCCGCCTGGCCGCCGGTGATGGAGGTGCTCACGTACGGGCTGGAGACGACCTGGCCGTCGAGGACGATGCCGAACTCGTTCTGCGGCTGCTGGTTCTTGGCCAGCTCGGCGGTGATGTCGGCGAACTTCTTGGCTCCGCCGGAGGTGAAGGTCATCTGGACCTGCCAGCCGGCGGCGTTCTGCGTGTCGAAGACGGCCTGGGCCTTCTTCACCTCGGTGCCGTCGACGGCGGCCGGGCCGAGCACGTACTTGTACCAGACCTTGTCGACCTTGCCGCAGGCCACGGTCGACTCACCGGGCTTGGCGTTCTTGCCGGCGGTGGCGCGCTGCGCCGGCTTGGCGCAGTCCAGGGCGGCGTACTCGGCCTGGAGCTTGGCGGCCGTGGCGGCGGCGCCGCTGCTCGACGAGGCGGAGGGGCTCGCGGAGGACGAGGTCTTCGGGGAGGCCGTGGACGACGGCGTGGCGTCGGCCTTCAGCCCGTCGGTGACCGCGCGGCCCTGCGAGGTGGCGGTGGCCGTCGGGGAGGCGGAGGAGGACGAGGACGCCTTCTCCTTCGGCGACGCGCTGCTGGACGGGCTCGGCGAGCCGCTGGAGCCGGAGCTGGACGCACTCGGCGAGGGGCTCGCCGCGGCAGAGGTGCTGGCCTCGCTGGCCAGGACCGGACGGAAGTACAGCTTGGCGGTGGTGCCGACCTGGTCGCGGGCCTCCTTGGAGTTGGTGCCCTTGGGGATGTTGACGATGATGTTGCGGTCGCCCTGGGTCTGCACCTCCGCCTCGGACACGCCCAGGCCGTTGACACGGCGGTTCATGATCTCGACCGCGGTGTCCATGTTGGCCTTGTTGATCGCGGACCCCTGGTCGGCCTTCGCCTCAAGGGTGATGCTCGTACCACCCGCCAGGTCGATGCCGAGACGCGGCTTGGGATGCCCGGAGGCGAACATGCCCCCGGTCAGCGCCACGATGGCGATCAGGATGAGGGCCAGCGAGCGCCCCGGCTTGCTCTGGGCGCTCGCGCTCCGGCCCCTCTTAGGTGCTGCCACCTTCTCGTACTCCCTCTCGGGCCGCCCCGCGCCCGGTCGGGGCGCCGTCGGCCATGACATGGTGTCGGGATCCCGTGCGGGAAACAGACGCGCCCGGGGTGCGCCGGCCGCGAAGGTATCGCGGAGCGCGCCCCGGGTCGTGACTACTTCGCGTCGGAGTCGCCGTCGGTCTTCTTCGGCTCTTCGTCCGCCTTCGCGTCGGCGGCCTCGGCCACGTCGGACTGGGCGGCCTCGGCCGCTTCGGCCTGCTCCTCGGCGGCGTCCTTCTTGCCGAGGTCGACGGCCTTGTCGTCGGAGGCGGCGGCAGCGTCGGCGGCAGTCGCGTCGGTCTCGGTGAGGGAGGAGGCGTCGTCCGGGACGACGTCGGCGTCCGACTTCAGGTCGTGCTCGATGCCGTGGACGATGCGGTTGTACTCGTCGTCGGTGAGGACGGCGCCGATCGCGTTCTTGGCGAAGAGGAGCTCGACACCCGGGCCGGCGTCGAGGAGGACCGTGTCCTCGTTGACCTCCTTGACCGTCGCGTACATGCCCCCGATCGTGCGCACGCCGGAGCCGGGCTGCATCTGATTCCGCATGTCGGCGGCCTGCGCCTGCTTCTTCTTGGCCGAGCGCGTCATCAGGAACATGGCCGCGATGAGCACAATGAACGGGAGAAGGGTCAAGGTATTCACGGGACGGGGTTTCCTTCGCGCGACCGCGATGGAGAGCGGCCTGGTGTTTGGGGGTGTGGTCGGCGCCGCCCGCGAAGGCGGCATCGGCGGAGTCTAAGCGAGTCCGCGCGCATGGAACAACGCTCAGCATGGCACCTGGGTTCCTGCCCCTGCCAATGTCCCCGCCGATGACCGCGCCGTCACGCCCCGAACAGGTCCTGTTGTCCGTTTCCACCGCTCGCGGAGCGGGGCGGGGTGAGGCCGAGATGCACCCACGCGGCGGGCGTGGCGACCCGTCCGCGCGGCGTGCGGGCGAGCAGCCCCTCCCGTACGAGGAAGGGCTCGGCGACCTCTTCCACGGTCTCCCGCTCCTCCCCCACCGCGACGGCCAGCGTGGACAGGCCGACCGGGCCGCCGCCGAACAGCTTGAGCAGGGCCTGGAGGACCGCGCGGTCGAGCCGGTCGAGGCCGCGCGCGTCGACCTCGTACACGGCGAGGGCCGCCGCGGCGATGTCACGCGTGATGAACCCGTCGGCCTTGACCTGCGCGTAGTCCCGGACCCGGCGCAGCAGGCGGTTGGCGATGCGGGGCGTGCCACGGGAGCGGCCGGCGATCTCGGCGGCGCCGTCGGGGTCGATCTCGACGTCGAGGAGACTCGCGGAACGGTGCACGACCCGCTCCAGCTCGGCCGGTTCGTAGTACTCCATGTGCGCGGTGAAGCCGAAGCGGTCGCGCAGCGGGGGCGGCAGCAGGCCCGCGCGCGTGGTGGCGCCGACCAGGGTGAACGGGGGCAGTTCGAGGGGGATCGCGGTGGCGCCGGGGCCCTTGCCGACGATGACGTCGACGCGGAAGTCCTCCATCGCCATGTAGAGCATCTCCTCGGCGGGCCGGGACATGCGGTGGATCTCGTCGAGGAAGAGAACCTCGCCCTCCTGGAGGGAGGAGAGGATGGCGGCGAGATCGCCGGCGTGCTGGATGGCGGGGCCGCTGGTGATGCGGATAGGGGCGCCCATCTCTGCCGCGATGATCATCGACAGGGTGGTCTTGCCGAGGCCGGGGGCGCCGGAGAGCAGCACGTGGTCGGCGGTCGCGCCCCGCGCGCGTGCGGCGCGCAGGACGAGGTCGAGCTGTTCGCGGACCTTCTCCTGGCCGATGAACTCGCCCAGGTCCTTGGGGCGCAGGGCGGCCTCGACGGCCTGGTCGTCACGGTCGGCGACAGAGCCCACCAGCCGCTCCGCGGCAGGGCCGACGAGCCGCTCGGGGGCGGCGGGGTCGGTCGTGTCGTCCCAGTTCATGTGGTGTGCCTCAGGGTGGTGTGGTCGGTCAGCGGGCGCGGTTGAGGGTCTGCAGGGCCGCCTTCAGCAGCCGGCCCACCTGGGGCGTACCGCTCGCGGCCTCGGCCTGGGGGGCCACGGCGGCCACCGCCTCGTCGGCCTCCCGGGTGGCGTACCCGAGGCCGATGAGCGCGGCGTGCAGCTGGTCGCGCCAGCCCTGGGTGACGGGCGTGCCCACCGCGGGGGCGCCGACCGGCTCGCCGAGGCGGTCCTTCAGCTCCAGCAGGAGCTTCTGGGCGCCCTTCTTGCCGATGCCCGGGACAGCGGTCAGGGCCTTCTCGTCACCGGTGGCGACGGCCCGACGCAGCGCGTCGGGCGTGTGCACCGCCAGCATGGCCTGGGCAAGTCTCGGACCGACCCCGCTCGCGGTCTGGAGCAGTTCGAAGACCTGGCGCTCGTCGTCGTCGGCGAAGCCGTACAGCGTCAGCGAGTCCTCCCGTACGACCAGGGAGGTGGCGAGCTTGGCCGGCTGGCCCGTCCGCAGTCCGGAGAGGGTGTTGGGCGTGCACTGGACGGCCATGCCGACTCCGCCCACCTCGATCACCGCGGCGTCGGGAGCGAGTGCGGCGACCGTGCCGCTGACGAAGGCGATCATGCCGTACGGCCTTTCGATGTCATCGGTGCTTTGGCTGTGTGCAGGGCGACGGCCTGCTGGAGCCGGTTCTGCGCGGGGGCGCGCCAGATGTGGCAGATGGCGAGCGCGAGGGCGTCGGCGGCGTCGGCGGGCTTCGGCGGGGCGCTCAGCCGCAGCAGGCGGGTCACCATCGCGCCGACCTGCGCCTTGTCGGCGCGGCCGGTGCCGGTGACGGCGGCCTTGACCTCGCTGGGGGTGTGCAGGGCGACGGGGATGCCCCGGCGGGCCGCGCACAGCATGGCGACGGCGCTGGCCTGGGCGGTGCCCATCACCGTACGGACGTTGTGCTGGCTGAACACCCGCTCCACGGCGACGGATTCGGGCCGGTGCTCGTCCAGCCACTGCTCGATGCCCTGCTCGATGGCGACGAGGCGGTGCCCCAACTCGGCGTCCACCGGCGTGCGGACGACACCGACACCGACCATGGTGAGCGGGCGGCCCGCGACCCCCTCGACGACACCGACACCGCACCGGGTCAGTCCGGGGTCCACCCCGAGTACGCGCACACGCCCTCCCCTCTTCGCGGCTGAGCCGCCGCCGCTCTCGCGGACCTGGCTGAGCACCGTCGGGGTTTCCTCAGTGGTGCGTTGCGGTCCGTGGACGGTGATCTTTGACTTCACGCCAGGCTATCCGCTGCCACCGACAACGGCGGCGGGCCGGGGGACGTGAGTCCCACCGGCCCGCCGAAACCGCTGAGCGCGGCAGCCTTACGCGTCGACCTTCTCCATGACCTCGTCGCTGACGTCGAAGTTGGCGAAGACGTTCTGGACGTCGTCGCTGTCCTCCAGCGCGTCGATCAGCTTGAAGATCTTCTTGGCGCCCTCCTCGTCCAGCTCGACCTGCATGGTCGGGACGAAGTTGGCGTCGGCGGAGTCGTAGTCGATGCCGGCGTCCTGGAGGGCGGTGCGGACCGCGACCAGGTCGGTGGCCTCGCTGATCACCTCGAAGGACTCGCCGAGGTCGTTGACCTCCTCGGCGCCCGCGTCCAGGACGGCACCGAGCACGTCGTCCTCGGCCAGCTCGCCCTTGGGGACGATGACGACGCCCTTGCGGTTGAACAGGTACGACACCGAACCCGGGTCGGCCATGGAGCCGCCGTTGCGGGTCATGGCGACGCGGACCTCGGAGGCGGCGCGGTTGCGGTTGTCGGTGAGGCACTCGATGAGCACGGCGACACCGTTCGGGCCGTAGCCCTCGTACATGATCGTCTCGTAGTCGGCGCCGCCGGCCTCCAGGCCCGCGCCGCGCTTGACGGCGGAGTCGATGTTCTTGTTCGGGACCGACGACTTCTTGGCCTTCTGGATGGCGTCGTACAGCGTCGGGTTGCCGTCGGGGTCGGCGCCGCCGGTGCGCGCCGCGACCTCGATGTTCTTGATGAGCTTCGCGAAGAGCTTGCCGCGCTTGGCGTCGATCACGGCCTTCTTGTGCTTCGTCGTGGCCCATTTAGAGTGGCCGGACATCTGCCTGTCTCCTTCGCGTAACCCGTCTACGTACGAACCCCAGAGATCCTACAAGGACTCCGGTGCCCGGTACGCGCGCACCATGTCGACGAAGAGCCCGTGCACGCGGTGGTCGCCCGTCAGTTCCGGGTGGAACGACGTGGCCAGCGCGTTGCCCTGGCGGACGGCGACGATGTGGCCGTCGTGCTCGGCGAGCACCTCGGCCCGGGCACCGACGGACTCGACCCAGGGGGCGCGGATGAAGACGCCCTCCACGGGGTCGCCGTCGACGTCCTTGACGTCGACCGCCGCCTCGAAGGACTCGTTCTGCCGTCCGAAGGCGTTGCGGCGCACGATCATGTCGATGCCGCCGATGGTCTCCTGGCCCGAGCGTGGGTCGAGGATCTTGTCGGCGAGCATGATCATGCCCGCGCAGGTGCCGTAGACGGGCATGCCGTCCCGCACGCGCGCGCGGAGGGGTTCCATCACGCCGAAGAGGACGGCCAGCTTGGAGATGGTCGTGGATTCGCCGCCGGGGAGGACGAGGCCGTCGACCTCGGCGAGCTCTTCGGGGCGCCGCACCGGCCTGGCCACGGCGTCGGCCGCGGCCAGGGCGATGAGGTGCTCCCGTACGTCGCCCTGGAGGGCCAGGACGCCTATGACGGGTGCGTCAGTCATGTATGTGCAGTCCTAGGGAGGTGACTTACCAGCCGCGGTTGGCGTAGCGCTCGGCCTCGGGGAGGGTGTCGCAGTTGATGCCGACCATGGCCTCGCCGAGGTTGCGGGACGCGTCCGCGATGATCTTCGGGTCGTCGTAGAAGGTGGTGGCCTTGACGATGGCGGCGGCGCGCTTGGCCGGGTCGCCGGACTTGAAGATGCCCGAGCCGACGAAGACGCCCTCGGCGCCGAGCTGGCGCATCAGCGCCGCGTCGGCCGGGGTGGCCACGCCACCGGCGGAGAACAGCACGACCGGGAGCTTGCCGAGCTCGGCGACCTCCTTGACCAGCTCGTAGGGGGCGCGCAGCTCCTTGGCGGCGGCGTACAGCTCGTGGTTGTCGTAGCCGCGCAGCCTGGCGATCTCGTTCTTGATCTGGCGCAGGTGACGGACGGCCTCGACGACGTTGCCGGTGCCGGCCTCGCCCTTGGACCGGATCATCGCGGCGCCCTCGGCGATGCGGCGCAGGGCCTCGCCCAGGTTGGTGGCACCGCAGACGAAGGGGGTGGTGAACGCCCACTTGTCGGAGTGGTTGACCTCGTCGGCCGGGGTGAGGACCTCGGACTCGTCGATGTAGTCGACGCCGAGGGACTGCAGGACCTGGGCCTCGACGAAGTGGCCGATGCGGGACTTGGCCATGACCGGGATCGAGACGGCGTCGATGATGCCCTCGATCATGTCCGGGTCGGACATGCGGGCCACGCCGCCGTCCTTGCGGATGTCGGCCGGGACCCGCTCCAGGGCCATGACGGCGACGGCGCCCGCGTCCTCGGCGATCTTCGCCTGCTCCGGCGTGACGACGTCCATGATCACACCGCCCTTGAGCTGCTCGGCCATGCCGCGCTTCACGCGCGCGGTGCCGGTCTCGGGGGTCTGGGCGGGGGTGGGGATCGTGGTGGACACGGAGTGACCTCGCTGAGTGAAAGAGGAGTTCTTCACCATCGAGGAAACGCGAACGGACCAGGCCACAGCAAGGGCCAATGACAAGCCGGTGGATTCTTTTCGAACGCGTCGCCGGGCCACGCCGGCCCAAGACCGCTCCCCCGCGTACACCTCCGCCCGGAGTTTCGCCGCGCGCCCGCGCGGGTCGTATCCCGGGCCGACGCCCTCGACCAGCACGACGTCCCCGTCGATGTGGTCGGTCCGCAGCCGCAAGGTCCCCTGACGGGCGGGCGAGGCGTACCAGGCGCGGGCCTCGGCCGGCCCGGGAAACTCGATCAGCACCATGCTGCCCTGCCAGGTGCCCTCGACCGCCTCGGCCGACGGGCCGTGGACGACGAAGCGGCCGCGGAAGGGGTCGAGGGTGGCCCGGATGCGTTCCAGGTACTCCAGGATGTCGGGGTGGTGGCGACGGTCACGCAGGTGCGCGAAGCCACAGGCGGCCCGTCCGGCTCCTTACTCCGTTCCGGTACGACGGCCCGAACCTAGCCCCGCATGCCCGCGGACCGCAATCACCTGCGAGGTGAGCACCGTCCGGGGGAGCGTCAGGCGGCCCGGTTCACCAGAGCCGCCGGCGGCTCGTCGTCCATCTCGAAGGCCATCGGGAACGGCGCGTGTCCGGCCAGCCGGAACCACCGGACCTTGCGGTGTTCCCGCAGCCTGCGGGCCGCGCCCACCGCGTCGTTGTGGAAGCGGCGTGCCATGGGCACCCTGCGCACCGCCTCGGCCAGTTCACGCGCCGCCTCCTCGCCGCCGGGCGCCTCCCGGACCGCGTCCACCTGCTGGGCCTCGGCGAACACGGCCCGCAGCGCCTGGCTCAGCTCGCTCTCGGCGACCTCCCGCTGCTCCTCCTCGGCCTGCCGGGCGGCGTGCGCGGCCTCGTACAGCACGATCGAGGCGGCCGGATCGAGCACTCCGGAGGTGGCCAGTTCCTGGGTCACGGAGGCCCGCCGCAGCAACTGCGCGTCGAGCGCGGCCCGCGCGGCGTCGATGCGCGCGTGCAGCCGGTCCAGCCGCCCCGCCGTCCAGCTCAGGTACAGGCCGGTCGCGGCGAGCGCGACGAGGATCCAGATGAGGGTTGCGGTCACGGGCGGCAAGGCTACCGGGGCGCTCCGCCGGGTCAGCCGGGTGTCGTGCGCCGCGTTGGCGCGGCCGTGCCTGGGAGCTGCCGCCCCCGGACCCCCGCTTCGGCCTGAACGGCCTCGTCCGCGAACGCCGGACGGGCCGGATGACGCCGGGCAGGGCCGAGAACGTCCCCGGCCTCAATCCCGCGCCCCGGGCTCAGCCCCGCGCCGCCAGCCCCAACCGTGCCCGCAGCCCTGTCGCCCGCTCGTCGGCCGCCACCGCCGCCGCCCCGTCCGTCACCGTCTCGTACACGGACAGGATGTCGGCGCCCACGGTCGACCAGTCGAAGCGCCGCACGTGCACGCTGCCCCGCTCCCGCAGCTCCGCCCGGCGTGCCGGGTCGGCGAGCAGCCGTACCGCCGCCTCGGCGAGGGCGTCGGCGTCCTCGTTGGCGAACAGCTCGCCCGCGGCCCCCTGGTCGAGGACCTGGGCGAAGGCGTCAAGGTCGGAGGCGAGGACGGGTGCGCCCGCCGACATGGCCTCGACGAGGATGATGCCGAAGCTCTCGCCGCCGGTGTTGGGCGCGACGTACAGGTCGATGCTGCGCAGGAAGCGGGCCTTGTCCTCGTCGCTGACCATGCCGAGGAACTCCACGCGTGAGCGCAGTTCGGCGGGAAGTGTCTCCACCGCCTCCTCCTCATCGCCCCGGCCGGCCACCAGCAGCCTGGTCCGCGGGCGCGCGGCGAGGATCTTCGGCAGGGCCTTCATCAGCACCGGCAGGCCCTTGCGGGGCTCGTCGATGCGCCCGATGAAGCCGATCGTGTCGCCCTGCCACGTCGGGTTGGGCTCGGCCCTGGCGAAGAAGTCCACGTCGACGCCGTTGGGGATCACCACCGCGTCCCCGCCGAGGTGCTCGACGAGCGTGCGGCGCGCGTACTCGCTCACGGCGATCCGCGCGCTGATCTTCTCCAGCGCGGCCTGCAGGATCGCGTACGCGGCGATCATCGCGCGCGAGCGCGGGTTGGAGGTGTGGAAGGTGGCCACGATCGGACCCGACGCCGCCCAGCAGGTGAGCAGGCCCAGCGACGGCGACGTGGGCTCGTGGATGTGGATCACGTCGAACGCGCCGTCGTGCAGCCAGCGCCGCACCCGGGCCGCCGAGAGGAACCCGAAGTTCAGCCGGGCCACCGAGCCGTTGTACGGCACGGGGACGGCGCGGCCGGCCGAGACGACGTACGGCGGCAGCGGGGTGTCGTCGTCGGCGGGGGCGAGGACGGACACCTCGTGGCCGAGCCGGATGAAGTACTCGGCCAGGTCGCGGATGTGGAACTGGACGCCGCCCGGCACGTCCCAGGAGTACGGGCAGACGATGCCGATTCTCACGGCGACCCCTTGGCGGGGTCCAGATCAGCGAGCCACAGCCGCTGCAGCATGTGCCAGTCCTCCGGATGGTCGGCGATCCCCGAGGCGAAGGCGTCGGCCAGCGCCTGTGTCATGACAGACGTCTTCTCGGCCCGCGTACCTGCCTCGGGTACCTCGATCGGGGGATGGACACGGCCCCGCATGATCGGCGAGTCGTCGTACCAGAGCGTGACGGGCAGCAGGAGTGCCCCGGTCTGCTGGGCGAGCAGGGCCGGACCGGCGGGCATCCGCGCCGCCTCGCCGAAGAACCGCACCTGAACGCCGGAGGCGGACAGGTCCCGGTCGGCGACCAGGCAGACCAGGCCGCCGTCCCGCAGCCGCCGGGCCAGCGTGCCGAACGCGGAGCCGTCGCTGTGCGGCAGCACCTCCATGCCGAGGCCCTCGCGGTAGGCGACGAACCGGTCGTACAGCGTCTCCGGTTTCAGGCGCTCGGCGACCGTCGTGAACGGTGTTTCCAGCTTGGTGGTGACCCAGGCCCCGGCCAGGTCCCAGTTGGCCAGGTGGGGCAGCGCGAGGACGACCCCCTTGCCGGCGGCGAGGCCGTCGGTCAGGTAGTGCAGGTCCTTGGCGACGAAGCCCGCCTTGACCCGCTCGGCGCTCCAGGCGGGGAGCCGGAAGGACTCCATCCAGTAGCGCAGGTACGAGCGCATGCCCGCCCGCGACAGCTCGGCCAGGCGCTCCGGGCTCGCGTCGGGCACCACGCGCGCGTAGTTGCTCTCCAGCCGCTGCACGCCCTTGCCGCGCTGCTTCCAGGCGAGGTCGGCGATGGTCCGGCCGAGCCGCACGGCGACCGGCTCGGGGAGCTTCTTGACGGTGCTCCAGCCCAGCCCGTACAGCGCGTCGGTCAGCCGCTCACCGGCGCTCACTGCGCCGCCTCGCTCCCCTGCGAGGCGTTCTCGCTGTCCGGCCCGTCCGCCGCCGCTTCCGCCTCCGCGGACTCCCGGCGGACCGTGACGACCCGCTGGATCAGCGTGACGAGGCTGCCGACGGCGACGATCCACAGGGCGACCGGCAGCAGGTACTGGATGCCCGGCACGCCGAACTTGTGCAGCCCCGCGAACCCTGCCGCGACCAGCGAGACCACCAGCCGCTCGGCGCGCTCGACGAGCCCGTTGACGGCGACCGGCAGCCCGATCGACTCGCCGCGGGCCTTGGTGTACGACACCACCTGGCCGCTGGCCAGGCAGAAGATCGAGACGGCGCACAGCACGTTGTCGTTGCCGTGGCCCGCGTACCACAGGGCGAAACCGCCGAAGATCGCGCCGTCGGCGACCCGGTCCAGCGTGGAGTCCAGGAAGGCGCCCCAGCGGCTGGAGCGGCCCAGCTGGCGGGCCATGTTGCCGTCGACCAGGTCGGAGAAGACGAACAGCGTGATCACGACGGTGCCCCAGAAGAACTCGCCCCGGGGGTAGAAGACCAGCGCGCCCGCGACCACTCCGGCGGTGCCGAGGAGCGTGACCGTGTCGGGGCTGACGCCCCGCCGGATGAGAAACGCGGCGAACGGTGTGAGGACACGCGTGAAGAATGCACGCGCGTACTTGTTCAGCATGGCCTTCCCGACGGTCGGTGTCGCCGCGCGGCCCCTGCTGGCCACCGGCTGGCCCATCGTAGCCACGCGTGCGTGCCGACGACCGCCGGGCACCCGCACCCGGTGACCGGATCGGGTGGATGGCCCGCGGCCGCTCCCCGGTGATGCGATCGGCGTCCCTCGTATGGACGCAACGTGACGGGAGTGGAAAGCTCGAAGGACCGCGGGCGTCGCCGGAGCCGCCAGTGCAGTGCGGTGCCGCGTGTCCGCGCCCACAGTGACCTCACCGTGCACGGGAGGCAGGATCATGGGCGACAAGGCGCACACACACCCTGGGGCCGCCGGCAGGGCTACGGCGGCCGACCACCCCGCGTCCGTACGGAATGTGGTGCTGGTCGGCCACTCCGGATCGGGCAAGACGACTTTGGTGGAGGCTCTCGCGCTGACCGCGGGAGCGGTGAACCGGGCGGGCCGCGTGGAGGACGGCGGCACCGTCTCCGACTACGACGAGATCGAGCACCGGCAGCAACGCTCGGTACAGCTCTCCCTCGTGCCCGTCGAATGGGACGGGTTCAAGATCAACCTCCTCGACACCCCCGGATACGCCGACTTCGTCGGGGAGCTCAGGGCCGGTCTGCGCGCGGCGGACGCGGCCCTCTTCGTCGTCTCGGCCTCGGACGGAGTGGACGGCTCGACCCGGATGGTGTGGGAGGAGTGCGCGGCCGTCGGCATGCCACGCGCCATCGTCATCACCCATCTGGAGGCGGCCCGCGCGGACTTCGAGGAGATGACCCGGGTCTGCGCGGAGGCCTTCGGCGCCGACGACCCAGACGCCGTACTCCCGCTGTACCTGCCCCTGCACGGCCCCCAGGCCCCCGACGGGCACGCGCCCGTGACCGGTCTGACCGGGCTGCTGTCGCAGAAGCTGTTCGACTACTCCACCGGGGAGCGCAAGGAGTCCGAGCCGGGCGAGGACCAGCTGCCGCGGATCGAGGAGGCCCGCAACCGGCTCATCGAGGGGATCATCTCCGAGAGCGAGGACGAGACCCTCATGGACCGCTACCTCGGCGGCGAGCAGGTCGACGTCAAGACCCTGATCGACGACCTCGAGCGGGCCGTCGCCCGCGGGGCCTTCTTCCCCGTCCTGGCCGCCGCCCCCGCGGCCGAGGGCGCCAGACAGGGCATCGGCACGGTCGAACTCCTCGAACTGATCACCGGCGGCTTCCCGACCCCGCTGGAGCGCGAGCAGCCCCGGGTCACCACGCCCGACGGCAAGCCGCGCGAACTGAAGCCGTGCGACCCGGCCGGGCCGCTGGTCGCCGAGGTCGTCAAGACCTCCTCCGACCCGTACGTCGGCCGGATCTCCCTGGTCCGCGTCTTCTCCGGCACCCTGCGCCCCGACGAGACGGTGCACGTCTCCGGGCACGGGCTCGCCGACCGCGGGCACGAGGACCACGACGTCGATGAGCGCCTCGGCGCCCTGTCCACGCCGTTCGGCAAACAGCAGCGCCCGGTGACGCACGCCGTCGCGGGCGACCTCGCGTGCGTGGCCAAGCTGAGCCGCGCCGAGACCGGCGACACGCTGTCCGCCAAGGACGACCCGCTGCTGATGGAGCCGTGGGAGATGCCCGACCCGCTGCTGCCGCTCGCCATCCAGGCGCACAGCAAGGCGGACGAGGACAAGCTCAGCCAGGGCCTGTCCCGGCTGGTCGCCGAGGACCCGACCATGCGGCTCGAACAGAACCAGGACACCCACCAGGTCGTGCTGTGGTGCCTGGGCGAGGCCCACGCGGACGTGGCCCTGGAGCGGCTGCGCAACCGGTACGGCGTCCAGGTCGACGTCGTCCCGCACAAGGTCTCCCTGCGGGAGACGTTCGCCACCAAGGCCGCCGGACGCGGGCGGCACGTGAAGCAGTCCGGCGGGCACGGGCAGTTCGCCATCTGCGAGATCGAGGTGGAGCCGCTGCCCGGCGGCTCGGGCATCGAGTTCGTGGACAAGGTGGTCGGAGGTGCCGTGCCGCGGCAGTTCATCCCGTCGGTCGAGAAGGGCGTACGCGCCCAGGCCGCCAAGGGAGTCGCCGCCGGCCACCCGCTCATCGACGTCCGGGTCACGCTGCTGGACGGCAAGGCGCACTCGGTGGACTCCTCCGACGCCGCCTTCCAGACGGCGGGCGCGCTCGCCCTGCGGGAGGCCGCCGCCGACGCGAGGATCCACCTGCTGGAACCGGTCGCCGAGGTGACCGTGCTGGTCGGCGACGACTACGTGGGCGCCGTGATGAGCGACCTGTCCGGGCGCCGCGGCCGGGTACTCGGCACCGAACAGGTGGGCACGGGACGCACCCTCGTACGGGCCGAGGTACCGGAGATCGAGATCGGCCGGTACGCGGTCGATCTGCGGTCCCTCTCGCACGGCACCGCCCGCTTCAGCCGGGCGTACGCCCGGCACGAACCGATGCCGCCGCAGGTCGCCGAACGCATCCGCGAGGAGACCAAGGACGCCTCCTAGACGGCCGTCACCTCACCCGTCGGCGGGCGGCTTCGGCCGTCCGCCGACGAATGTCGGTGCCTGCCGATACGCTGATGGGGTGATCAACATGTGGGTACCTGCCCACCAGGTGTCCTGATCAACAGGTGTGCGGAGCAAGGAAGTCGGGAAGGCCGCAGGAGCGGGTCCGCGGCGATCGGGGGCGGGAATGTCGGTGGGAACGGAGTGGGACGGGCCACAGGTGCCCATCTCGGGGGACGAGAGCCAGGCGGCCACCTTCGCCCTGGCCTCGGCCGCCTACCGGGACAGCCCGGTCGAGGAGATCCTCAAGGCCAACAGCGAGTGGCACGAGTCGACCGTCAAGGACGGCATGTTCTCCCTGTTCAGGCCGAACCTCGGCGAGGCCTTCTCGCGGGCCGTGGCCGACCGCATGCTCGCCTCCGGCCGCGCCGCGCTCATCCAGTCCTTCGGGACCGATCCCCAGGTCGTCGTCGAGCACTGCCTCGCGGCCAACGCGATCCGCCGCGAGCGCGACAACAGGCTGACCGCCGTCATGGTCCTGTGCGGCCTGCTCTTCCTGCCCGGACTGCTGGTCTGGCTGCTCGTCTTCCAGATCCGCTCCACCATCGCCAAGCTCAACAACAAACGGGCCGGCGCCCTCGGCACCACCCTGCTCGTCGCCGTGGGCGCGCTCGTCGCGCTCTTCCTGGTCCGCATGCCGTTCCACGGGTTCTGGGCCTGGTACGGACGGGCGGCGGCGGTGGCCCCGGTACTGGGCTGGTTCTGGGCCAAGCACATCTGCGAGCGCACCGCCCATGACCTGCGCGCACGGTGGGACGGCCTGCTCGCCGGCAGCAGCGTCGGCGCGAAGATCCCCGAGTCGGTCCCCAGCAGCCCCGCCCAGACCGCCGCCGAGCAGCTGCGCCAGTCGCTCGCCAAGCTCAGCGCCGAGCAGCAGTCCAACTCGGTCTTCTACGCCGGGCCCAAGGGCATACTCGGCATGGGCACCCGCTGGGGTGCCTGGCAGCTGGCCGAGGACCTGGTCCCGGCCGACCCCACCCGGGAGATCCACCCCTTCCGCAGCTGGGACGTCATACGCGCCATCCACGACCAGCTGCGGATGCTGGAGCGCGGCCCGCTGAACACCGGCGGCTTCCCCAAGCCCTCGATACGGCACTGGATCGTCACGCCGATCGGCGAGAACGCCAAGGCGGTCTCCCGGCCGGAGGGCACCGACGTCGAGGCGTACCAGGTCAAGTCGCACGCCATACAGGACATCTGCAACAAGCAGCAGTTCGGCAGCGGCGACCGGCACTACCTCGGGGTGCAGTGGACGCTGTGGGACGGCCAGCTGATCATCACCATGCTGATCACCGTGACCGTGCTCCACGAGACGCTGCGCATCGAGGTGACCGGGCATGCGCTGGGACCGGTCCACTCGCTGTTCACCTCGAAGCCGGAGGCGCCGACGAAGGCGGTCCCCCGCTCCCTCAAGCCCTGGGAGTCCCGCACGATCAAGCTGCCGCTGGTCGGCACCGACGAGGTGGTACGACTCACCGCGCGTGCCCCGCTGACCTGGTATCCGCCGGCGCTGAACTGGCTCGGCGGCACGCTGGTGCTGCCCGAGCCGTTCGGCCTGCGGCACGTGTGGGCGGACCAGCCGTGGCGGCACCGGTTCATGGCCGACGACGCGCTGCGCGCCGCCACGCCGGTACTGCGGGTCGTGCACTCGGCGGCGATCCGGGTGCTCCGGGAGAACGGCGTGGACGTGGAGAAGTTCGGGGCGCGGTCGGCGTTCCTGAGCGGACAGGTGCAGGACCCGACGCCGAAGAAGGCGGACCTGTACGACGCGTAGGCGTGGGGGCCGCGGCCCCCGACCCGCCTCAGCCGGAACTCACACCGCCGGCCAGGCCTCCGCCAGCATCTTCCGCGTGTCCGCCAGCAGCTGGGGCAGCACCTTCGTGTGGCCGACCACCGGCATGAAGTTCGTGTCGCCGCCCCAGCGCGGCACGATGTGCTGGTGGAGGTGGGCGGCGATACCGGCGCCCGCGACGGTGCCCTGGTTCATGCCGATGTTGAAGCCGTGGGCGCCGGAGGCGGTGCGCAGGGCCGTCATCGCCTGCTTGGTCAGCTCGGCCAGCTCGGCGGTCTCCGGACCGGTGAGGTCGGTGTAGTCGGCGACGTGCCGGTACGGCACGGTCATCAGGTGGCCGCCGTTGTACGGGTAGAGGTTGAGCACCGCGTACACGTGCTCACCGCGCCGGACGACCAGCCCGTCCTCATCGGACTTGGCCGGGATCGAGCAGAAGGGGCAGCCGTCGTCGGCCCCCGGGCCGCTCGGCTTGTTCTCGCCCTGGATGTAGGCCATCCGGTGGGGCGTCCACAGGCGCTGGAACGCGTCCTGCGTCCCCACTCCGATCTGCTGCTCCGGCTCACTCGTCATGCAAGGCAGCATATGGCTTCGCCCGTTCGCGGCGTGTCGCCGGGGCTCGGGCAAAACGGTCCCGGGCGAAGCTGGGCCCATGGACGACGACAGCCGTACGGCCCGCTGGGAGCGGCGGGTGGGCATCCCGCTCGGCATGGCGTCCCTGCTCTATCTCGGCTCGTACGCGGTGTGGGTCCTCGGCGAGGGCCTGCCCGAGCCCGTGCACGATCTGTGTCTGGCGGTGATGGGCGGCTGCTGGGCGTCGTTCGCCGTCGACTACGTGGTCCGCTGGGGCCTGAGCGGCGAGGGGCCGCGCTTCGTCCACCGGCACTGGCTGGACACGGTGGTCGTGCTGCTGCCCCTGCTGCGGCCGGTGCGCGTCGCGCGGGTCTACGAGTCCCTGCAGCGGCGCCGCCAGGGGGAGCCCCGGATGTCCCTGCAGGGACGGGTGATGCTGTACGCGGGACTGTCTGCGGTGCTGCTCGGCTTCGCCGCCGCGCTCTCGGTGTACCGCTTCGAGCGGGCGGATCCCCAGACGACGGTCCGCACGTTCGGCGACGCGCTGTGGTGGGCGGTGTCCACCCTGTCGACCACGGGCTACGGCGACGTCGCCCCCGTGACGCTGCCGGGGCGGCTGGTCGCCGTGGTCCTGATGGGCTGCGGCCTGGCTCTGCTGGGCGCGGTGGCGGGGTCGTTCTCCTCGTGGCTGATGGAGCGGTTCGCGCGGGACGGGGACGGCGGAGGGCCCCCGGCGAGGTGAGATCCCCGGGGGCCCTCCCGTCACATGCGGGTCAGACCTGCGTCCGCTCCTCCACGACCTTCACGATCTTCGCGATGGCCTCGTCGAACGGGATGCCGTTCTCCTGCGAGCCGTCGCGGTAGCGGAAGGACACGGATCCGCCCGACATGTCCTCGTCCCCCGCGATGACCATGAAGGGCACCTTCTGCTTCTGGGCGTTGCGGATCTTCTTCTGCATGCGGTCGGAGGAGGAGTCCACCTCCACCCGCAGGCCCTTCTTCTTAGCGGCGGCGGCGAACTTCTCCAGGTACTCCACGTGCGCGTCGCCGATCGGGATGCCGACCGCCTGGACGGGGGCGAGCCACGCCGGGAAGGCACCCGCGTAGTGCTCGAGCAGCACGGCGAAGAACCGCTCGATCGAGCCGAAGAGGGCGCGGTGGATCATCACCGGGCGCTGCTTGGAGCCGTCCGGACCCGTGTACTCCAGGTCGAACCGCTCCGGCAGGTTGAAGTCCAGCTGGATGGTCGACATCTGCCAGGTACGGCCGATCGCGTCCTTGGTCTGGACGGAGATCTTCGGGCCGTAGAAGGCGGCGCCACCCGGGTCGGGCACGAGCGGCAGCCCCTGCTTCTCGGCGACCTGGCGGAGGGTCTCCGTGGCCTCCTCCCAGACCTCGTCGGAGCCGACGAACTTCTCCGGGTCCTTGGTGGACAGCTCGAGGTAGAAGTCCGTCAGACCGTAGTCCCGCAGCAGGCCCAGCACGAAGGTGAGCGTCTTGTCCAGTTCCTCGGACATCTGCTCACGGGTGCAGTAGATGTGCGCGTCGTCCTGGGTGAAGCCGCGCGCCCGGGTCAGGCCGTGCACGACGCCCGACTTCTCGTACCGGTACACGGTCCCGAACTCGAAGAGCCGCAGCGGCAGTTCACGATAAGAACGCCCGCGCGCGTCGAAGATCAGGTTGTGCATCGGGCAGTTCATGGGCTTGAGGTAGTAGTCCACTCCCTCGTCGAGCTGCATGGGCGGGTACATGCCCTCGGCGTACCAGTCCAGGTGCCCGGACGTCTCGAAGAGCTTCCCCTTCGTCGCGTGCGGGGTGTAGACGAACTCGTAGCCCTCCTCCTCGTGGCGGCGCCGCGAGTAGTCCTCCATCACGCGGCGGACGATGCCGCCCTTGGGGTGGAAGACGGCGAGGCCGGAGCCGATCTGCTCCGGGATCGAGAAGAGGTCCAGCTCGGTGCCCAGCTTGCGGTGGTCGCGCTTCTCGGCCTCGGCGAGGAAGTCGAGGTACGCCTTCAGCTCGTCCTTGGACGGCCAGGCGGTGCCGTAGATGCGCTGGAGCATCGGGTTCTTCTCGCTGCCCCGCCAGTAGGCGGCGGCATTGCGCATCAGCTTGAACGCCGGGATCAGCCGGGTGGAGGGCAGGTGCGGACCCCGGCAGAGGTCCTTCCAGCACAGCTCGCCGGTCTTGGCGTCCAGGTTGTCGTAGATCGTCAGCTCGCCGGCGCCGACCTCGACGTCCGCGCCGTCGTCGGAGGAGGCGGCGCCCTTGAGGCCGATCAGCTCCAGCTTGTACGGCTCGTCCGCCAGTTCCTCGCGGGCGGCCTCGTCGGTGACCACGCGGCGCGAGAAGCGCTGGCCGCGCTTCTGGATCTCCTGCATCTTCTTCTCGATGGCCTTGAGATCCTCGGGCGTGAACGGCTTCTCGACCTCGAAGTCGTAGTAGAAGCCGTCCTTGACGGGCGGGCCGATGCCCAGCTTGGCCTCGGGGAAGAGCTCCTGCACGGCCTGCGCCATGACGTGCGCGGTGGAGTGGCGCAGGATGTTCAGGCCGTCCTCGGAGGAGATCCCGACGCCCTCGACACTCTCGCCGTCCCGGACCTCGTAGGCGAGGTCCTTCAGCTCGCCCCCGACCCGCGCGGCGATGATCGATCGCTCGCCGGCGAAGAGGTCGGCGGCCGTAGTGCCCGTCGTCACCACGCGTTCTTCCCGCTCGGAATCGCGTTGGATGATCACACGGACGTCTGACACCGGTCTCTCCTGACTGAAGGTGGGGTGCGGCGCCATACCAGGAGCGCGCGCATTACGCGATCGTACCGACCCCGGACGGCCGACCGCGAAACGGTCACCCTCGGTCCTCGCCTCCGCACGCCTCCTCGAAGAAGTCGAGGTTCTGCTGGAGAGACTTCAGCAGCCGGTCCCGCTCCCCGTCGTCCACCCGCACGGGTACGACCCCGCAGGCGCCGGTGAGCCTGCGGAAACCGCCCCGGCTCTCCAGCCGCCCGTCCACCCGCACCGGCAGGCCGACGAGGTGAGCGTGCCCGGCGATCCGGTAGTCCTCCTCGTCCAGGGTGACGCGGACGTGCGGCACCTCGGCGCCGGCGATCACCCGCAGGCGTACGGTGCCCTCGCCGCGCGGCCCCGCCCTGCGCATCCGGACCACCGCCCCGGTGATCCGGACCGGCATCGAGGGTTCCTCGCGCAGATAGCGGGCCCCGGCCTCGCGCAGGGCGGCCAGGTCGCCGGGCGAGAACTCCACGGGTTCGGCGCAGGCCGCGCAGCCTTCGGGGACCCCGGCGGCCGGCGCCCACCGGACAACGATCCGGGCGCCCTCCGTCCCTCGCACGAGCGTGATCAGCGCCTCGGTCAGCTCGCGGCTGACGCCCGCCTCGACAGCGCCGTCGAAGGCGTCCATGCCGCCGGTGGCCCGCTGGTGGTCGACGGCCTCGCGGGCCGCGCGGAGGGCCTGGTGGAGACGTACGGCCACGGGGCGTCCGGTGCCGACGGGGACGAAGGCGGTGAGGGTGCGGCCCCCGGTGGCCGGGCCGACGAGGACGTTCTCCAGCATCGCCGCGGCCGACCGCCGGTGCCGGGAGCCGTGATAGCCGGCACGCGTGCGTGTGGCGAGCGCGGCGGCGAGGAGGGTCTGGCGGGCGGCGGTGCGCAGTCGCTCCTCGACGGTCCAGGGGGCGGCGCCCACGGGGCCGCCCGGCACGTCCCGCCACCAGTGGATCTCGTCGCTGGGGACGGCGAGGGAGACGAGTACCTCGCGGGCGGCGGGCGTGCCGCTGCGGGCGAGGGCGAGGAGGGCCTCGCCGAGCAGGTCGTCGCTGTCGGGGAAGGCGCGGCTCTCGGGCACGAGCAGGCTGGTGCCGTTGCCGCCCGGCCCCGGCGGGGTCCAGCGGCCGTAGCGGCCGGCGGCGCCGCCGCGGCGCTGCCAGCCGTGCCGGTGCAGCAGGGCGCTGAGGACGGCGGGGTCGACGTCGGCGGGCTCGAGGGGACGGTTCCAGGAGGCATCAGCAGCGCCGTCGGGGTGCGGCCTGACCTCGCGCAGGGGCTCGTCGAGGGGGCGGTGCGTCACGGTCTGCCTCCCGTCCCGACCCGCGTCATGATCTCGCACAGCGCCCGGTCGTCGAAGATGCGCGAGGTCGGTATCCGCACGGTGGTCCGGTGCCGGCCGGTGATCGGGTGGCCGGCGAGGTTGACCCAGTAGCAGCAGTGCCTGAGGTCGAGCCGGTCGTGGCCGGCGCGCAGCCACTGGTCCTGTGACCGGGGGACGATCATCACGACCAGGATCTTGTGCACCAGGACGGGCGTGCGGGCGAGTTTGCGCAGGTGGTCGTTGTCGAGCGTGAAGGAGAAGAAGCGTCCCGGGGGGCTGGGCGCGATCTGGTAGGTGCATTTCAGCTGCACCTTGATGGTCACCTCGTCGTCGACGGTGTGCCCGGCCGCGCTGTGGCTGACGTGCCAGTCGATGCCGTTGTCCGGGAAGGGCTGGGACAGCGAGCAGCCGGCCGCCGCGGCGACCGCGTGCAGATAGCCGACCTGCAGTGTCTCCATGCAGGCGGTGGTGGCGAGAGTGCCGCGAAGGGGGCCCGCGCGTTCGGGCAGCAGCCCGCCCCGCTCGGGCTGGGCTATCGCCATGGCCAACAGCCTTCCAAGCCAGGAGTTTCCCCGCTGCGGGCCGCTGAACTGCAAAGACCCGTACTCCTGTTGTGTCCTTCCGGCGTACGGCGCAAACAGCCCGGGTATCACCAAACAGGCAGAAGACGGTGCGTCAGCTGCCGTGGGTGAACAAGGAGTTGTGGTCGCATGACGTGCTGGTACGAGGGGCCTCTGGCCGCCTTCGACACGGAGACGACGGGCGTGGACGTCGAGACCGACCGGATCGTGTCGGCCGCCGTCGTCGTCCAGGACGCCCCGGGCACCCGGCCCCGGGTGACCCGCTGGCTGGTGAACCCGGGGGTGCCGGTGCCGGAGGCGGCGACGGCGGTGCACGGGCTGACGGAGGAGCACCTGCAGCACAACGGCCGCTGGCCGGCGCCGGTGATGTACGAGATAGCCGAGCAGCTGGCGGAACACGCGGCGCTGGGCCGTCCGCTGGTGGTGATGAACGCGCCGTTCGATCTCACGCTGCTGGACCGGGAGTTGCGCCGGCACCGGGCGTCCTCGCTGGACCGCTGGTTCGAGGCGTCACCGCTGCGGGTGCTCGATCCCCGGGTCCTGGACAAGCACCTCGACCGTTACCGCAAGGGCCGCCGCACCCTGACGGACCTGTGCGCGCACTACGGGGTGACGCTGGACGGCGCGCACGACGCGGGGGCGGACGCACTGGCCGCGCTGGAGGTCGTACGGGCCCTGGGGCGCCGTTTCACGACCCGGCTGGAGCGTCTGACCCCCACCGAGCTGCACACTCTCCAGGTCGGCTGGCACGCGGCGCAGGCGCGCGGCCTGCAGGCGTGGTTCGCGCGCAGCGGCTCGGAGGAAGTGGTCAGCACGTACTGGCCGCTGCGGCCGCCGGAGCTGTCGGCAGCGGCCTGAACGCACAAGAGCCGGTCCGCGTGCACGGACCGGCTCTTTCCCGGTGGGCGATACTGGGTTCGAACCAGTGACCTCTTCGGTGTGAACGAAGCGCTCTCCCACTGAGCTAATCGCCCGGGAACGCACTGAACAATACAGGTCCCGGCAGGCTTCCTTCAAACCGCTTCCAGGTGGCGGAGCAGTCCGCGCCGCCCGGCCCGCATCATCAGCCGGTGGTTGGCGCGGAACACGGGCCGTCCCGGCAGGGCCAGCCGTCTGAGCAGCGGCTTGTTCACGTCGACGACCTGGTCGTAGCGGGCCAGGGACCCGGAGCCGTGCGGGGTGACCGTCCAGCGCGCCCGGCCGTCGATGTCGCCGGACAGGGCGACCTCGAGCACTCCGGCCGCCGGGTCGCGGCGGGTCTCGCGCGCGGTGAAGGTCATGTCGTACGGCAGGACGGAGCGGATGGTGATGACGCCGGTGGTGTCGTCGAGCCGGGTCACCGCGCTTACCTGGGGCCACCAGCGGGGGTAGTCCTCGGCGCGTTCCAGGGCGTCGTACACGACGGGGGACGGCGCGGGCAGGGGCCACAGGCTGAGGAAACGGTAGTGGGTCCAGTCCATGGGCAGAGTCTGCCCGGGCACGCGCGTACCGGGATCTGAGTACGCGTACTCATGTCGTACGCCGTGACGCGTTCCACACTCGGCGGTGCGAGCGCCGCCGCCCGTGCGACGGCGCTCCCCCATCTCTCCCAGGAGGCAGAGCCAGGTTCTCGATGGCCGCGAGGCCGTAGAGCGCGGTGTCGTTGGTGGACACCCAGGGTGGCCGGGCCGCTCAGCTGCTCCGTCTTCCACGGGGGGCACTCGGTGTAGCCGTCGGAGCTGTAGAACTTCGTCCAGACGCGCTGGGCGAGCGTCTCGTCACCGGTCTGGACGGCGGGGTACGCGTCGAGGCGCGAGTGGCCCTGGAAGAGCAGCAGGGAGCCGAAGTCCGAGCCGTAACGGGCCTTCTGCTCGGCCTTGGTGGCGTTGAAGCAGTGGCGGTAGTCGAGGTAGGCCTCATTGAACTCCGGCAGGTCGACCGGGTGGATCAGCTCGGCGCACAGTTCGTTCAGGCCGAAGACGGCCGGCAGGTGGGAGACGGAGACCACCGGTGTGTGGGCAGAGGCACTCAGCATCAGGGAGGCGAGGTACTGCCCGGTGTGCATGCGGTCCGTCATGGTGATCGGCGCGAGGCCGTAGGCACTGTCGCCCTCCGCCGAGCAGCGGACCGTGAAGTTGTCCCAGGTGAACTGCGAGGCGCCATGGCCCGCGGAGAGCGAGGACTTGGGCATTTCCTGCTGGACGACCTCCGGGGAGGTGACGATGCCCGCCTTGACGCGGTTGTAGCCGTCCGTCCACCACTCGGTCGGATCGGCCTGGTCGAAGCCGAGTCCGTCCTTCGTCGTACATGGTGGCCGCCTGCGGCTCGACGCCGGCCTTCTGGAAGACCTTCTTGCCGATGACCAGCGCCGCCCTCGCCCACTCTGGTGACGCCCGCACGGAAGTGATCCAGGCTCAGATTACCGGCTGTATCCGGGACTTGAGGTCGAGCAGAACACCTCTCTTGTCGTACTTCCGAAGAAATCCGACAGCATTCTGGAAAACGTCCGGGGGATTTCCACCCGCAGCCTGGCTCTGGAACTTCTCCCAGAACGACTGATACGTCTGGAAGTCCGTCTTCACCTTGATCTTCGGGTACTTCTTCTCGAAGAGCGCGATGGACTGGTTGATCTTTTTCGTCCGCTCCTCGGCGCCTCACCACGAGAACGGATACTCACCGTCCCGTCCCCGGAACCACCGTCACTCCCGCACCCCCTGGTCGCGGCCGGCCCGAGCGGGGTGCGCAAGGCGGTGAAGGCTGAGATTCGACCGGCGGTGCGGACTTGGGCTGCCCCGGTCGACGTCACACCAGCCTCACCAGTCACACCCGGCAGGCAATTGGAGGACACGTGCCAGACCTAGAGGCAAAAGCCCAGGTGGGCACAGTCGGCCATGGCACAATCCCTCCACTTGCGCCACCGACCCCAAGCCCCGGCCCGCACCGCAGCCCACCCGAGGGAACACCCACCCGGGCCCCGCTTTTCCCGGGCCGCCCGCTCACTTCTCCTCCGTACTGGAGCGAGCCGAGTCAAGGGTCGGCCGCAGGCCGATCGCCGAAGGCGACGCGGGAGCGCCGCGCAGCGCGTGACGCCTGACAACGACCGAGGCCCACCTGCACGCTCGCAGATGGGCCGTCGATTCCGGGTGTCCGGATGGTGGGCGATACTGGGTTCGAACCAGTGACCTCTTCGGTGTGAACGAAGCGCTCTCCCACTGAGCTAATCGCCCGGACGCAGGGAGAACATTACCCCATGTCAGGGCTGCACCATGTCAGGGGCTGGTCGGTTCACTGGTTCTCGATCTTCCAGGGCATCACCAGACCGAACTTCCACAGGTAGATCCCGGCGAGAACCCCCACGACCACCACCCCGACCGAGGTCAGGATGATGTTCCGGCGGCGCACCCTGGGGTCGAGGGCCCGCTGGGCCGCCTCGGTGACCTTGCGCTTGGTCCAGCGGAGCACGAGCTGGGCCCAGACGAACTCGGTCGCCCAGATCGCCATGCCGCCGAAGATCACGACCCAGCCCGGCCCGGGCAGCGGCAGCATGACGATCCCGGCCGCCACGACCGCGAGGCCGATGACGAAGACGCCGACCTGCCAGCTCAGGTGGAGGTAGCGCCGGGCCTTGATGAACCCCGGCGCCCGCGATCCGAGTCCCCGCTCGTCCCGCGCCCCGTCCGCCTTCGGTTCCGCCTTGTCCGACGCCACGGCACCCTCGCCAGGCTCGCCACTCGGCTCGTTACTCCCCGTATTCATACGACGAAACCCTACCCGAGCGAAACCAATCACCGGAATGGACGTACCTCGCGGACAGGTCGTCGGCCGGAAGAGTTACATAAAGGCACGCAAAACACTCAGAGGGGTTTACAACGGCACCGTAGGTGGCATGTCGATTTCGCCGACGTGCGAATCCCCGAGCGCACACTGAGCGAAAGGCCCTGGCGCTTATGAACACCACGGTCAGCTGCGAGCTGCACCTGCGCCTCGTTGTGTCGAGCGAGTCCTCCCTGCCTGTCCCCGCAGGCCTGCGGTACGACACGGCCGACCCCTACGCCGTGCACGCCACCTTCCACACCGGAGCCGAGGAGACCGTCGAGTGGGTGTTCGCCCGCGACCTCCTCGCCGAGGGGCTTCACCGTCCCACCGGCACCGGCGACGTCCGCGTCTGGCCGTCCCGGAGCCATGGTCAGGGCGTCGTGTGCATCGCCCTGAGCTCCCCGGAGGGGGAGGCCCTGCTCGAGGCCCCTGCGCGGGCCCTGGAGTCCTTCCTGAAGCGGACGGACGCGGCCGTGCCGCCCGGCACGGAACACCGGCACTTCGATCTGGATCAGGAGCTCTCGCACATCCTGGCGGAAAGCTAGGCAGCGGGATCTCGAAGCCGGCCGACACCGTCCAACTCGGGGAGACGGTTCGGGCGGCTCTCGGGCCAGGACAACCGCATACGGCATGACCGACGCCGTCACCGTTCGTGTTCGCGGGGGCGGTGTCGGTGTTCGCCGGGTCCGCTGAGCGCCATCGGGAACCCCGGTCCCCACGCAGCCGTTCTACCGGCAGCCGACGGTGGGGCGGGGGCCCGGTGTGGTGGCCGCGGATGTCGCTACCATCGGCCAGCATCGGCGGGCGCCCGCCCGACCCCAGGCCAGGGAGCGAAACGTGCTGATCACCCACGACACCCGGTGTGCCCTCGACACCGTGGTGGATCTGGTGAACACCGTGCCGGAGGACGACGCGGCGGACGGGCTGCCGGACGTCGCGGCTCTCGAGGATTTCGTCCGGAACCACGAGATCAGCGATGTGGGGGTGCTCTCGGAGTTCGACCTGTCGGCGGTGCGCAAGGTCCGCGGACGGTTCGCGGGGATCTTCGCCGCCCCGGACCCCCGGACCGCCGCCGGGTTGATCAACGAGCTGGTCGCCGCCGCGGGCACGACGCCCCGGCTCACCGATCACGACGGCTACGACTGGCACGTGCACTACTTCGCTCCCGGCGCCTCCGTGGCCGACCACCTCGCCGCCGACTGCGGGATGGCGCTGGCGTTCTTCGTGGTGGCCGGGGAGCAGGAGCGCCTGCGGCGCTGCGAGGCGCCCGACTGCCGGCGGGCCTTCGTCGATCTCTCCCGCAACCGCTCACGCCGCTACTGCGACAGCCGCACCTGCGGAAACCGACTGCACGTGGCCGCCTACCGGGCCAGGCGGAAAGAGGCGGCGGGCTGAGCGCCCAGCCAGTGCTGTGCCCGACGCCGCCGCCGACGCCGCCCCCGGCGGGTGACACCGGGGACGGGCGTGTACGGCTCACAGCCACAGCAGATCGTGCAGCGCAGCCATGAGGAGCAGACACCCGATCACCGCAAGGAAGATCATCAGCGGTGGCTGGGAAAGGGCGAAGAGGCACCCGCGCGGCTCGTCCTTCGGCGGCGCGGCCTCGCTCTGTGGCGTGTCCAGCATCTCGCGGTGATGATGACCCAGCGGGCACCCGCTCCGCGATCAACACGCGCGGAATGAATGGCAGTTCGCCGAAATCCTTGATGTCGGGTTCGGTTCCGGCCGAGCAATGATCATTTTCGGACACGCCGGAGACGGTCTCTGTTCCCCCAGGGGG
The DNA here is from genome assembly GCF_044453765.1 of Streptomyces sp. NPDC051636. NCBI lineage: Bacteria > Bacillati > Actinomycetota > Actinomycetes > Kitasatosporales > Streptomycetaceae > Streptomyces > Streptomyces sp. NPDC051636. The sequence continues at coordinate 184,677 of NZ_JBITDA010000011.1, forward strand.
CCCGCTCAGGGAGGTCAGCTCAGGGGCGTCAGCTCAGAGCGACGTCATATGCCGTGCTTCTTGAGGATGGCCTCGACGTCGCTGAAGTCGTCCGCGGAGTCGGTGGCACGGGGCGCGGTCGCGGGACGGGGCGCGGGACGGGTCCCGGGGCCCAGGGAGGGCGCCGAGGCTGTCGGAGCCACCGCCTCGCGCCCGGCTGCGGCCCTCGCCGCCTTCCGCTCCGCCCGGCTCCCCCCGCGCCGGCGCTCCACGGCCCGGGTCGTCGCGAAGAGGGCCCAGGCCGCGCCCAGCACCCCGAAGCCGGCCCATGCCGTCGGACTGAACGCCGTGTCGGCCAGCCAGCCGACGACGCCGGTCATCACCAGGCCCACCGGCACCAGCGAGTACGCGGCGATGCGGGCGGCGGCCAGGAAGCGCCTGCGGTAGGCGGTGACCACCGCGATGCCCAGGCCGGCCGCGGACACGGCGGAACAGACGGTCTCGGCAATCATCCGATCCTCCTGGCGGCTCGGTCGGGAAGGGCGCGGCAGGGCGTGTCTCGCGTGCCCCCGCCGTGGCAGTGGCGGGTCACGGCACACCGCGACACCGCGTCCACTCCATCGTGCACCTCCCCGTACCCGCGAGGCCATGCCCCGGCCCGACATCAGGGACATCTCCGGGTCCCCTCCTCCCCAGGTGCCGGTCGCGCCGTACGGTCCCGATTGGGCCGGTGGAGCCCGGCCTGGGAGACTGGCGTTCATGAGCGACTCCTCCCCCGCGCGCACCGCCGCCCCGGTGCCGGTTCTCGACGTGTGGTGCGAACTCCAGTGCCCCGACTGCCGCAGCGCCCTGGAAGACCTGCGCGCCCTGCGCGCCCGCTACGGCGACCGTCTGGAGCTGCGGTTGCGGCACTTCCCGCTGGAGAAGCACAAGCACGCGTTCGCCGCCGCCCAGGCTGCCGAGGAGGCGCTGGAGCAGGGGCAGGGCTGGGCGTATGTGGAGGCGGTCCTGGGCCGGGTCGAGGAGCTGGACCGTGAGGGAGAACCCTTCCTGGTCGAGGTGGCCCGGGAACTCGGTCTGGACGCCGAGGAGTTCGACACCGCGCTGATCGACGGCCGGCACATCCTGATCGTCGACGCCGACCAGGCCGAGGGCAAGGCCATCGGCGTCACCGGCACCCCGACGTACGTCATCGGAGGCGAGCGCCTCGACGGGGGCAAGAGCCAGGAGGGGTTGCGCGAGCGCGTCGAGGAGATCGCGGACCGGCTGCTCGCCGGGGAGGCCTGACCTCAGAGCAGGGTCTTGTGCATCGTGTAACTCACCGGCAGGTATCCGAGCGAGTCGTACAGCCGCTCGGCCGGGGTGTTGCCGGCGAACACGTTGAGGCCGAGGACGCGCTTCCCGGCGGTCACCGCCTGCCGCTCGGCCAGCAGCATCAGGGTGCGTCCGTGGCCCCGGCCACGGAAGGCCTCGTCCGTCTCGACGTCGCAGACGAAGGCGGTCTCTCCGGCCAGTGACAGCCACAGGGCGCCGACCCCGGTGCCCTCGTGCTCCAGGACGCTCAGCACCATGCCCTCGGTCGCGAGGCCGTGCGGCAGCAGGTGCGCGTAGTCCGCGCGCGCCTTGGCCACCGCCTGCTCCTCCGGCACACCGCGGCTGGTCCAGTCGTGGACGTAGCTCGCCTCGCCGTGCTCGCGCCACGGCCCGTACTCGGCCTCGGTCATCGGCCTGCTCCGGCTGCCTTCGGGCAGATCCGGCGGGGTGTCCCCGAGCGGCTTGACCATGCCGCGGTTGCGGTGGACGTAGCCGAGCGCCGTGGCGAGCCGCAGCGCGGGCTCCGCCTCGGCGGCCACCGATATCTCGATCCGCTTGCAGCCCCAGCCGCGCGCCACCTCCTCGGCGGCCAGCGCGGCCACCGCGCCCCGGCCGCGCCCGCGGTCCGGTTCCTCGATGCGCAGGTCGTGGATCTGAGCGACGGCGGGCCCGAAGGAGGGGTGCGTGGTGAGGTGTACCGCACCCACGGGACGGCTGTTCACGCACACCTGGAAGTGGCGGGACAGCGCCCCGTCGGCATCGCGCTGGAGCGGCTCGGTCGGCCGCAGGGTCGTGGTCATCACAGCTGTTCTACCCGGCCAGAGGCCCCAGGTCAGCTGGAAATCCCCGCCGTCAGGGATCGAGGTCGTTCCCGGACCGCTCCTCGAAGATCCGCATCGCCTTGGCGGTCACCGGCCCCGGAGCGCCGGACAGTTCTCGGCCGTCGACCCGGTGCACGGCCTGGACGTCCCGCAGCGTGGAGGTCAGGAAGACCTCGTCGGCCCGCTCCAGGACATCCAGCGGCAGGTCGGTCTCCTTCGCGCCGGTCCACTCCACGGTCAGGGCGCGGGTGATGCCGGCGAGGCAGCCGGAGGCGAGCGGCGGGGTGTGGATCTCGCCGTCCAGGACGACGAACACGTTGGAGCCCGTGCCCTCGCACAGCTGCCCGACCGTGTTGCCGAACAGCGCCTCGGAGGCGCCCTGTTCGTGTGCGCGGGCGAGGGCGACGACGTTCTCGGCGTACGAGGTGGTCTTCAGGCCGGTGAGCGCGCCGCGCTCGTTACGGGTCCAGGGGACGGTGATCACGGCGGTGGAATCGGGGCGGCGGCCGGTCTCGCCGAGGGCGACCACCAGGGTCGGTCCGTGCTCGCCGCGGTCGGAGCCGAGCGGGCCCTGGCCGCCGGTGTAGGTGATGCGCAGCCGGCCGAGCGGCGTCGGGTTGGCCTCGAGGACGGCCGCGCAGGCGCGGCGGACCTCGTCGTGGTCGGGGTCGGGCAGGCCCAGGCCCCGGGCGGAGCGGGTCAGCCGGTCGAGGTGCCGGGTGAGCGCGAAGGGCTTGCCGTGGACCGCCTTCACCGTCTCGAAGATGCCGTCGCCCACGGTCAGCCCGTGGTCGAAGACGGAGACGCGGGCGGTCCCGACGTCCTGCAGCCCGCCGTCCAGCCAAACCTTCACTGGTCCCTACCTCGCAAATCGTCACCGGGTGCGTCGAATGGGCCGGGGATCCGGGGGTCGTACCCCGGGTCAGCACAGCAGGGGAGAGCCCCTCCACTGTCCTCGTACGCCCCCGACGCTACCGCGAGCAGCCGGGACGCCTTCAGCTCGGTCTCCCGCCACTCCCCCTCGGGGTCGGACCCCCAGGTGATGCCGGCGCCGGTGCCGAAGCGCAGAACGCCCCCCGCGCGGTCGATCCAGAAGGTGCGGATGCCCACGGCCAGCTCACCGGTGCCGCGGTCGGCGTCGACCCAGCCGATGCCGCCGCAGTACGGACCGCGGGGCGCCGTCTCCAGGGCGTCGATGATTCTCAGGGCGCTCGACTTGGGGGCGCCGGTGACCGAGCCGGGCGGGAAGGCGGCGGCGAGCAGCTCGGGCCAGCCGGCGCCGTCGCGCAGCTCGCCGCGGACCGTGGAGACGAGGTGGACCAGGCCGGGGTGCTTCTCCACGGCGCACAGGTCGGGGACGGTGACGCTGCCGGTGGTGCAGACGCGCCCGATGTCGTTGCGGACCAGGTCCACGATCATCACGTTCTCGGCGTAGTCCTTCTCCAGGAGCTCCGCCTCGGTCGGCGCCGTCCCCTTGATCGGCCCGGACTCGACGGTCCGTCCGTCCCGGCGCAGGAACAGCTCGGGCGAGGCGGTGGCGATCTCCACGCCGTGCTCCGGCAGCCGAATCGTTCCTGCGTACGGCGCCGGGTTGCCCCGCGCCAGCAGGGCGGTCAAGGCGTCCACATCCGTGTCCCGGGGGACGGGCGCGGTCAGAACGCGGCAGAGGTTGGCCTGGTAGACCTCGCCGGCCGCGATGTGCGCGCGGATCCGGTCGACGGCTGCCGTGTACGCCGCGCGGTCGAGGGAGGACGTCCAGTCGTCCACGGCGGGGCCACGCCACTTCCCCGGCGCCGGGGCGGGCACCGGCTCCTCTCGTACGTCCGCGAAGCGTGCGCAGGTCAGACGGCCCTCGAAGTCAGCGCAGACGGCCCAGAAGCCGGTGGAGTCCAGGGCCGCCGGATCGCTGGTGACGTCGAGGAGGCCGGTGGCGACACGGTCGCCGAAGCGGGCGAGAGGAGGCAGGTGGAGCACGGAGTCGAGTCTAGGGCGGGTGTCGCGCGGGTGGCCCGGACGTGTCCTCGCCGGTGCCCTGACCACGGCGTCCGTCGAGTGCAGTGCAGCACGCTGCGCAAACGCGTTTTTGTGCTGGCCCGGGAATCCGCTAGAGTTCAACACGTCGCCGGGACGCGGAAGCGAACCGAAACGACAGGCGGACGTAGCTCAGTTGGTAGAGCGCAACCTTGCCAAGGTTGAGGTCGCGAGTTCGAGCCTCGTCGTCCGCTCGAAGGAGAGGGGTCTTCCCGGCCCCCTGCACTCCTGGTGGAGTGGCCGAGAGGCGAGGCAACGGCCTGCAAAGCCGTCTACACGGGTTCAAATCCCGTCTCCACCTCCAAGGACGATTAGCTCAGCGGGAGAGCGCTTCCCTGACACGGAAGAGGTCACTGGTTCAATCCCAGTATCGTCCACTGGATCTTCCAGCACCTACGGCAAGATCCGAACCCGCGCGATTAGCTCAGCGGGAGAGCGCTTCCCTGACACGGAAGAGGTCACTGGTTCAATCCCAGTATCGCGCACGGACGATTAGCTCAGCGGGAGAGCGCTTCCCTGACACGGAAGAGGTCACTGGTTCAATCCCAGTATCGTCCACGCACACCGGAGCCCCCGGCCGTCTCGTACGGCCGGGGGCTTCGTCGTGGACCCGGTGGGCCCAGTGGGTTCAGCTGGAGAACAACATGTGGCCGAAGCTCTTGTGGCGCTGGTGGCCACCGTGACCACCGTAGTGGCCGCCGCCGTGCTGCGGGGCGCCCCAGGCGGGGGTCGGCGGGGCCGGGTAGGCCTGCGGGGCGGGCGGGGGCGGCGGGGCGGGCTGGGACCACTGGGTCTCCAGGCGCGTCAGCGACTCCAGCTCGCCGTAGTCGAGAAAGATGCCGCGGCAGCCGCTGCACTGCTCGATCTGAACGCCGTTGCGGTTGTACGTGTGCATCGGCGCATGGCACTTCGGACACTGCATGGTCGGCTCAACTCCTCGCCGGTTGGTCCTGCTTCGTGTTTCCCCAGGACAGACTCCGTGCGGCCCCGGTCGGTTGCACCTTACTTCGGGAATCCGTGCGTCAACCGGGGCGGGGCCGCACCCATTCGTTCGCAGGCGTCGACCAGAGCCTGCTCCACCTCGTCCAGGGGGCGGTCCGCCGCGAGCGCCTTCGTGATCGCCAGGGCGGCGGTCTGGGCGGTGAGGGCGCGGGCCGGGACGTCCAGGGCGGGCCAGGGGTCTGCGTCCCCGGGCACGGCCGGGCCGCCTGCGGTGCGGTAGGCGGTCAGGAAGCGGGTCCACTCGTCGGGCGGGAGCAGTCCGCAGGCGTACCAGGCGGCGGGGCGGGCCAGGTCCCAGCCCGGGACGCCCACCCCGAGGTCGTCGACGTCGATGAGCCGCCAGGGGCCGTCCGGGGCCGGATGGCGGACGAGCTGGCCGAGGTGGAGGTCGCCGTGGCAGAGGGTACCGGTGTCGGGCATGGGGGCCTCGGCACGGGCCCAGGCGGGAAGGGCCGCCCAGGCGCGCAGGACGGGCAGGGCGGCGGGATGCTCCTTCTTGGCCAGGGCCGACCGGAGGCGGGTGAGGGCGCGGGCGGCTTTCGCGGGGCCGCGCATCGGAGGTGTGGAGGGTGGTGCGGGGGCTCGGTGGAGACGGGCGAGGAGCGTGGCGGCGGCTTCCCAGGGGGCGGCGTCCGGGTCGTCCGGGTCGACGGGGGTGCCGTACGGCCAGAAGCTGACGAGTCGGCCGTTCAGCTCTGCGGGGGCCGGGGTCAGGGGGGCGAGGAGTACATCCGGGAGGCGCCCGGCCGTGGCCATGCGGCGGGTCAGCTCGGCGGGGTCCGTCTCCGGGGCGTGGGCCTTGGCGACGGCACCGGCGTGGTGGACGACGGTGGCGTCGGGGCGGTCGGCGAGGGTGACGGGCGCGGTTCCGCATGCGCAGGGGGCTCCGCCCGGGTGGGCGGCGGCTGTGACCTTCGCGGTCAGCTGCGGCAGTACGTCTGCGGTCACGGGTTCCTCTGCGGGGCGGGAGGGTGTTCCCGTGAGCGTACGCCGGTGGGCGGCGGGGGCCGCGCGGGAGCCGCCGCGCCAAAGGACACCACGGAAGACGCCCACGCCGTTCGCGGTGGGGCCCACCCATCTGTCCGGTCTCGGAGTCGTCCAGCGCCGGGGTGCGTCTACGGTGACTCCTCACGGTGTGCCACCGGCCGGCCGGCAAGGCTCGGCGGTGTCCGGTCGGCGTGCCGCAGGATGGTGCGGAGGGTCGCGCGGGACGGGGCCGGCCGGAGGGCGGTGTTGCGGGTGGCGACGGCCGGCGGGTTGGTCAGCTGCCGGCCCAGTCGGCCGGCCCGGCGGGCGGCGCGGGCGACGGACTGGCTGCGCGGGCGGCGCTCGCTGTCGCAGCGGGCCAGTGCCGATTCGACGCCGGGCGCGGTGGCGAGTGCGGCGGCCGGCGTGGCCGCGTGTTCGAGTGCCTGGCAGGCGCCCTGGCCGAGGTTCGGGGTTCATGGCGTGGGCCGCGTCACCGAGCAGTGCGACGCGGCTCGCGGTGAGGGCGGCCAAGGGTGTCGCCAGTTCGTGGATGTCATGGTGGAGCACGGCCTCGGGGCGGGTCGCCGTCCAGCAACGCGGGGATCGGATCGTGCCAGTCGCCGAAGCGGTGGCGCAGCGCGGCCAGGGCGTCCGCGTGCCGTACACCGGGCGGGGAGTTGAGGACCGCGTGCCCTTCGGCCCGGCCGTCGGCGAACGCGATGTGACCGAACTCGGCGCCCTTCCCCCAGGTCAGCTCGAGGTCGGTCGTCAACTCGATTGGTGGCCGGGATCGCCGCCCCCGTCGAAGGACGGCTCACGGGAAACGGCCGACGGCGCTCCCTCGCGCGCTACGCGTGCGCGATCGAGAGCGTGCCCACCCCGGACCGCGGGAGATCCTCGTGCCGCCGACAACGCGGGACGGCGAGTGGTGTGCGACTTTCTGGCGGCACAAGGCCGGCGGACGCCGAGGAGCGCACCGTCACCCTGCTGGCCTGTGTGGACGGGCTGGTCTTCGACCGTCTGGTCGACGGTGGACGTGTGTCCGAGAAGGAGATCGGCAGGCTGGTGACGGCGGCGCTTCGACAAGAGTCCCGTCCCGAGGCAAGAGCCCGGGCGCACAGCAATGCCGGCGCAGCTCCCCAGCTGCGCCGGCATTTGTGCCGTCCGCCGCACCCCCGTCCCCACGGGGTTTCATGGATGGATGTCCCCGCCCGGACCGCTCTTCCGGGCCTGGGGTCGCCGCTCAGCGCCCCAGCATCACACCCACGGACGACGCCTGTGTGGCCACTGTCTCCCAGCCGTCGAAGACGAGGAGGAGCAGGGCCGCCAGGGGAAGGGCCATGAGCGTCGCCACCAGGGGGTGGCGGCGGCCCGTACGGCGGGGCCGGAACGCGGTGCGTCCCTGTGCGCGGACCAGCGTCCGCGGAGCCGTGTGGGCCATGGTCCCTCTCCTGACCGTCTCGGTTGTCGTCTGCAGCGGCGGGTGTCTGACCTCGGGGGACGAGTGCTGCACCCGCCGCTTGACCCCAAATCTAGGCGCGCGGCGAGCGGCGGGCGTCATGCCTTCGTACCGAATGGCGGGCCTCCCGGAGGATGAGCCGTGACCTGCGGCGTACTCCCCTGGGTGGAGACGCGGCCCTAGGTCTCGGGGTCTTCCCTGATGGGGCGTCCGGAGTGCCCCTGCTTTTCCGAGCCGTCCTCGCGGGGCACCGGCTGCTCGACGAGGGCCAGGACCCGGTTCGCCATGAAACGGGCCGTACGCACGACAGTCCCGCTGCGCGTGACTTCGCTCACTTCGATCACGCCCCGCCGTACCGCCGTCTCCACGCGGCGGCCCGCACGGCTCGCCACCACCTCGTACGTCCGTGTCGTGTCCCCCGCGTCCACGACTATCTCCACTCGGTCTCCCTTCACGCGTCCAATCCCCCTTCAGTGACGGCCGGTTGATCTCACAGCAGATTCAAAGACCCGCTTGCCGACGGCTCCCTGACCACCTCTCAAGTCTCCCACCCGGCACTGACAATCCATCCGGCCGAGAGGGCGCGGCCTATGCGCGCGGCGGGCCGTGGAAACGTAAGCTGTGCCACGTCACACGGACCGGGCAGCGGGGATGAACATGGCGATGATGCGCCTGAGGCGCGAGGACCCGCGCGTCGTCGGCTCGTTCAGGCTTCACAGACGGCTCGGCGCGGGCGGGATGGGCGTCGTCTACCTGGGCTCCGACAAGAAGGGGCAGCGGGTCGCCCTGAAGGTCATCCGACCGGACCTGGCGGAGGACCAGGAGTTCCGGTCGCGGTTCGCGCGGGAGGTCTCGGCGGCGCGGCGGATCAGGGGCGGGTGTACGGCACGGCTGGTGGCGGCGGACCTGGAGGCGGAACGGCCGTGGTTCGCCACGCAGTACGTGCCCGGGCCGTCCCTGCACGACAAGGTCGCCGACGAGGGCCCGCTCGGCGCGGCGGAGGCGGCCTCGATCGGGGCCGCGCTGTCCGAGGGGCTGGTCGCCGTGCACGAGGCCGGGGTGGTGCACCGGGACCTGAAGCCGTCCAACATCCTGCTGTCCCCGAAGGGGCCGCGGATCATCGACTTCGGTATCGCCTGGTCCACGGGCGCCTCCACGCTCACGCACGTGGGCACGGCGGTCGGCTCCCCCGGCTTCCTGGCGCCCGAGCAGGTGCGCGGCGCCGCGGTCACCCCGGCGACGGACGTGTTCTCGCTGGGGGCGACGCTGGCGTACGCGTCGACGGGCGACTCTCCCTTCGGGCACGGCAGTTCCGAGGTGATGCTGTACCGGGTGGTGCACGAGGAGCCGCAGTTGCACGGCGTGCCGGACGCGCTCGCGCCACTCGTGCGGGCCTGTCTTGCGAAGGATCCGGAGGAGCGTCCGAGCACGCTCCAACTGTCGCTGCGGCTGAAGGAGATCGCGGCGCGTGAGGCCCAGGGTCTGGGAGACGTCCGGCCGCCCGCGCCGCGCGCCGCCGAGACGGACCGGCCCACCGGGCGGCTCACCGAGAGCTATCCGGAGCCGCAGCGCACCCAGCGGCGTCCGCATCCCTCGCCGGGCACCCCGGCGCCGCGCGGCGCGGCTCCCGTGCGGGGCGCCACCCCCTCGCGCGGTGGCGGTGCCCCGCGGGGTGGCGGTCTGCCGTCGCGACCGGACGGGGCGCGCACGGGCGGCGCCCGGACGGACGGGGCACGGACGGGCCCGGGCTCACGCACCACCCCACGGTCCGGCAGCGGGGGCCGTCCGCTTCCGCGCGGCGGGACCGGCCGTCCGGGGCCGCGTCCCACGGGAACCGGGCGGCGGCCCGCCAATCCCCGGCTGCTGCGGCAGCGGCTGTTCGTCTTCGTCGTGGTGACCCTGCTGGTCGCCCTCGGCATCGCGGCGGCCCAGGGCTGCCAGGGGCCCGCGCACGGGCTCGGCGGCGCCGGTGGTGTCGTACACGCGCAGCACGCGCGCGTGCAGCCGGGGCCGGCGGACGCCGGACCGCCGGACGTCAGCCAGTAGCGTCACGCCCGAGGCCGGGCAGGATCCCGTCGAAGAACTCGCGGTCGCCGTCGAAGACCGGGTCCAGGGCCAGGAACTCCTCCGGCAGGCCGACCTCTTCGCGGACGTCCCGTACGAGCGCCTCGGCCTGAGAGCCCCGAACAGAATGGGAGCCCGGCTCGCGGCGGATGACCAGGACCCGGTCGCCGCGCCGGAGTACGGCGACGACGGCGTCCCGCACGACACCCGACTAGGCCTCCGGGCGGCTGGTGGCCACCGCGTAGAAGGCGACCGCGGCCGCCGCGCCGACGTTGAGGGAGTCGACGCCGTGGGACATGGGGATGCGCACCCATTCGTCGGCGGCGACCAGGGCCTGGGTGGACAGGCCGTCGCCCTCGGCGCCGAGCATGAGGGCGACGCGGTCCATCCGGTGCGGGGCCGCCTCGTCGAGGGGCCTCGCCTTCTCGTCCGGGGTGAGCGCGAGGAGGGTGAAGCCGGCCTCGCGGACGGAGTCCAGGGCCTTGGGCCAGGTGTCGAGGCGGGCGTAGGGCACGGAGAAGACCGCGCCCATCGAGACCTTGACGCTGCGGCGGTAGAGCGGGTCTGCGCAGTCCGGGGAGAGCAGGACGGCGTCCATGCCGAGGGCGGCGGCCGACCGGAAGATCGCGCCGATGTTGGTGTGGTCGTTCACGGACTCCATGACCACCACCCGGCGTGCGGACCGCAGCAGTTCGACCGCCGTCGGCAGCGGTTTGCGCTGCATGGAGGCGAGGGCGCCGCGGTGCACGTGATAGCCGGTGACCTGTTCGGCGAGCTCGGGGCTGACGGCGTACACGGGGGCCGGGAGCTCGTCGATGACGTCGCGCATGACGTCGATCCACTTGGCCGAGAGCAGCATCGAGCGCATCTCGTAGCCCGCTTCCTTGGCCCGCCGGATGACCTTCTCGCCCTCGGCGATGAACAGGCCCTCGGCGGGTTCGCGCTTGCGCCGCAGCTCGACGTCGGTCAGGCCCGTGTAGTCACGCAGACGCGGGTCGGCGGGGTCCTCAACGGTGATGAGATCGGCCACAGGGTGATACTGCCTTGTCCTGGGTGCTGTGCCAACGGCTCGGAAGAGGTTGCGTTACCCGCGGTTACTCGGAGGGGGACGCGGAGGTGCGCGGGCCCACGGCGACGACCTCGCCGATCACGATGACCGCCGGCGGCTTCACGTCCTCGGCGCGCACGGTCTCGGCGACCGTGGCGAGGGTCGCGTCGACGCGGCGCTGCGCGGCCGTCGTGCCCTCCTGGACCAGGGCGACGGGCGTCTCGGGGGACTTCCCGTGCGCGACGAGCGTCTCGGCGATCTTCCCGATCTTGTCCACGCCCATCAGGACCACCAGCGTGCCGGTCAGCTTGGCGAGCGACGGCCAGTCGACCAGGGAGCGCTCGTCGTCGGGAGCGACATGCCCGCTGACCACCGTGAACTCATGGGCGACACCCCGGTGGGTGACCGGGATCCCGGCCGCGCCCGGAACCGAGATCGAACTGGAGATGCCGGGCACGACCGTGCAGGCGATCCCGGCCTCCGCGAGCGCCTGGACCTCCTCCATGCCGCGGCCGAAGACATACGGGTCGCCGCCCTTGAGCCGGACCACGGACTTGCCCTGCTTGGCATGCTCGATCAGCGCGTTGTTGATGGCCTCCTGGGCCATGAAACGGCCGTACGGGATCTTCGCCGCGTCGATCACCTCGACGTGCGGCGGGAGTTCGGCGAGCAGGTCGCGCGGGCCGAGCCGGTCGGCGATGACGACGTCGGCCTCGGCGAGGAGGCGGCGGCCGCGCACCGTGATCAGGTCAGGGTCGCCGGGTCCACCGCCGACCAGGGCGACGCCGGGGGTGCGGGTGCGGTGGTGGGGAGCCACCAGAGTGCCGTCGCGGAGGCCCTCGACCACGGCGTCGCGGACCGCGGCGGTGTGCCGGGGGTCGCGGCCACGCGCGTCCGTGGTGAGCACGGCGACCGTGACGCCCTCGCTGTGGCCGGTGGCGGGGGTCCAGGCGGTGGCCGCGTCGGCGTCGTCGGAGCGGACGCACCACACGCGGTGGCGCTCGGCTTCGGTGGAGGCGGCGGTGTTGGCCTCCGGGTCGCTGGTCGCGATCAGGGCGTACCAGGCCTCGGCGAGGTCGCCGTCGGCGTAGGGGCGCCGCTCCCAGGTGATCTCGCCCGCGTCCGCCATGGCCTCGACCGAGGGAGTCGCTTCGGGGGACACGAGGAGGATGTCCGCGCCGGCTGCGATCAGTGCCGGCAGGCGGCGCTGGGCGACCTGGCCGCCGCCGAGGACGACCACTCGGCGGCCGGTGAGGCGGAGGCCTACGGGGTAGGCGGGATGTTCGGCCATGTGAGGTACGGCTCCTCGTACGGGCGTGCGGTGGGCGCTGCGCCATCGGAGCGGCCCTGACGTGCGGATTTTAAGGCGTGGGCGGGTGGGGCGGCTCGGGTGGTCCGGCAGTTGAACACCGGACCGCCACTGCTGCGGCCGCTACTTCTCGGTTACCCCCGCCGAGTCGAACGTCGCCACCTCGTGCATCGCCCGTGCCGTGCTCTGCACCAGCGGCAGCGCGAGCAGGGCGCCCGTGCCCTCGCCGAGGCGCAGGTCGAGGTCGACCAGGGGGCGCAGGCCGAGCTTGTTGAGGGCGGCCACGTGGCCGGGCTCGGCGCTGCGGTGGCCGGCGACGCAGGCCGCGAGGACCTCGGGGGCGATCGCGCGGGCGACCAGCGCGGCGGCACCGGCGCTGACGCCGTCCAGGATCACCGGCGTACGCAGCGAGGCGCCGCCCAGGAGCAGGCCGACCATGGCCGCGTGCTCGAAGCCGCCGATCGCGGCGAGGACGCCGATGGGGTCGGCCGGGTCCGGCTTGTGGAGGTCGAGGGCGCGGCGGACCACCTCGGTCTTGCGGGCCAGCGTCTCGTCGTTGATGCCGGTGCCGCGGCCGGTCACCTCGGCCGGGTCCGCGCCCGTGTACACGGAGATCAGGGCGGCGGACGCGGTGGTGTTCGCGATGCCCATCTCGCCGGTCAGCAGCGCCTTGTTGCCGGCCGCGACCAGGTCGCGGGCGGTCTCGATGCCGACCTCGATGGCCTGCTTGGCTTCCTCGCGGGTCATCGCGGGACCGGTGGTCATGTCGGACGTGCCGGCACGGATCTTGCGGGGCAGCAGGCCGGGCGTGGCGGGAAGCTCGGCGGCCACGCCCACGTCGACGACGCAGACCTCGGCGCCCACCTGCCCGGCGAAGGCGTTGCAGACCGCTCCCCCGCCGAGGAAGTTGGCCACCATCTGCGCGGTGACCTCCTGTGGCCAGGGGGTGACGCCCTGGGCGTGCACGCCGTGGTCACCGGCGAAGATCGCGACGGCCGCGGGCTCCGGGATCGGCGGCGGGCACTGCCGGGACAGGCCGGACAGCTGCGCGGAGATGATCTCCAGCATGCCGAGCGCGCCGGCCGGCTTGGTCATCCGCTTCTGCCGCTCCCAGGCCTCGCCGAGCGCCTTGGCGTCCAGCGGGCGGATCTGCGCGACGGTCTCGGCGAGCAGGTCGTGCGGGTCCTCGCCGGGCAGGGCGCGACGGCCGTACGTCTCCTCGTGCACCACCCAGGACAGCGGGCGCCGCTTGGACCAGCCGGCCTGCATCAGCTCGGGCTCGTCCGGGAACTCGTCGACGTACCCGACGCACAGGTAGGCGATGACCTCCAGGTGCTCGGGCAGGCCGAGGGCGCGGACCATCTCGCGCTCGTCGAAGAAACTGACCCAGCCGACGCCGAGGCCCTCGGCGCGGGCGGCGAGCCAGAGGTTCTCCACCGCGAGCGCGGCGGAGTACGGCGCCATCTGCGGCTGGGTGTGGCGGCCCAGGGTGTGCCGGCCGCCGCGGGTCGGGTCGGCGGTGACGACGATGTTCACCGGGGTGTCGAGGATGGCCTCGATCTTCAGTTCCTTGAACTGCTTCGCCCGGCCCTTCGGCAGGGACTTGGCGTACGCCTCGCGCTGGCGCATGGCCAGTTCGTGCATGCTGCGCCGGGTCTCGGCGGACCTGATGACGACGAAGTCCCAGGGCTGCGAGTGGCCCACGGACGGCGCGGTGTGAGCCGCCTCCAGGACGCGGAGCAGCACCTCGTGCGGGATCGGGTCGCTGCGGAAGCCGTTGCGGATGTCGCGGCGCTCGCGCATCACCTTGAGCACGGCCTCGCGCTCCGCGTCGTTGTAGCCGGGCGCGGCCGGGCCGGTGGACTGTCGTGCTTCTGCCACTGCGGCCGTGCCCTCTTCCTGGTCGGCGGCCCTGGTCTCCAGGTCCTCCACGTGCTGTACGACTTCGGGGTCCGGCTCCTCGACCGGCTCGGCAGCCGTGTCGGCCGCGCGAGGTGCGGGGACCGTGGGCGCCGCCGCGGGCTGCTCGTCCGGCGGGACGACGATGGGGTGCGGCGGTGTCGGGGCCAGGTGCGGGGCGGTCGGCACGGTGCCCTGTACGGGCACGAACCGGCCCAGCGGCTGGTCCGGTTCGGGCTGCGGCGGGACGCTGCCCGGCAGCGCGGCGGCGGGATCCCCGGGGGCCTCGTCTTCGGCGGCCGTAGCCGGTACGGCACCGGGCTCGGAAGCCTGGGCGTGCGCGACGGCCGGGTCGGTGGGTGCGGCGTGCACGGCGACGCCGTCGTGAGGCTGCGCGGCCTGGGCGTCCTCGGTCACCGGGGCAGTGGCCCCGAGGGTTTCCGCTTCCGTCGGCGCCTGGAGCAGGGCCTGTCCCTGGCCGTGCCGCGGCTGAGCCTCGTCGGCGCGCGGCTGGTCCTCCGGTACCAGAACGGCGGGCTGGCCCTGCTCACCGGTCTGGGTGTGGCCGAGCTGCGGGCCCTGGACCTGAGGGGCGGTGCCTTCACCGGCGGGTGCGGGCACGTCCTCGGGGGCGGCCGGCGTGGACTCGGCTTCCGGGGACGCCGGGGCCGGGACGGGAGCGGGCGCGGGGGCTGCCTGCGGGGTCTCGGCGGGGGCGGGCGCGGGGGCCTGCGGCGTCTCTGCGGCGGGCACGGCCTGCGGGATGTGCGCGGCCTCGGGAATCCGGGCGGGCTCCGGGGCGGGGGCGCCTGCCTGCGCGTCGACGGCGGCGGCGGTCTGCGGGACCTCGGCCGGGTGGGCCTGACCGGCGTCGGCGAGAAGCGGCTCGGCCACGGGCTGACCGGCGTCGGCGACGGGCTCCACCTGGGGGTGAACGGCTTCGGGTGCCGGTACGTCGGGTGCCTGGACGGGCTGCGGGGTCTGGGAGGCGTCGGCGGTCTCAGCAGCCTCGGCGGTCCCAACGGCCTCGGCGGCCTGGGCGGCCTCGGGGGCCTCCGCGTCCCCGGTGATCTGCTCGGCGTCGGGGATGTGGGCGGGGACAGCCTGGACCTGCGGGTCCTCCGCGCCCGGTGCGGCCGCTTGGTCCTGCGCGACCTCCGGCGTCCCGACGGCCTCCGTGTCTTCGGCAACAGGCTCGCCGGACCCATGAGGGTCCCCGCCTGACTGGGCGTTCTCCTGGCCGAGGGTTTCCTCGGTCTCCTGGACGTCCTGGGGGGCCTGCGCACCCTGCGCGGTCTCGGGGCCCGGCACGGCCTGCGGGGCAGGAACGGCCTCAGGGCCCGACGCGGCTTCCGGAGCGCGGGCACCCTCAGCGTCCTGCCCCGCAGCCACCGCGTACGTCCCGTCCTGCTCGGACGCCACCTGCACGCCCTCATGCCCGGTCACGACCCGCACCGCGTCCGCCGCCTGCGGGACCGCCTCGGCAGCCACCTGCGCGGCAGCGGCGGCGGTCTCCGTCGTGGCGCCCGCCGTGGCGGCCTGCGTGGCGAGCCGGGCCACGGCGGCCTGGGCAGCGTCGGAGGGGTCGGTGCCCGGGTCCGCTGCCGGAGCAACCGTTTCGGCAGCCGGTGCCTGCGGGCTCACCTGTGCCGCGGGCGCCGGGTGCGCCGCGCCCCAGGGTGCCGCGCCCTGCGGGGTGAGGTCGCGCAGCGGCTGGGCGTCGAGGTACTCGGGGCCGGTGGCCGGCGGGCCGGGCTGCCGTGCGGGCGCTCCCGCCGGACCGCGGTCGGCGAGGGAGCGGACCGGGCTGGCCGAGGCGTCGGGGATCGGTGGGCCGAGGTGCAACGGGCGGCGCGGGACGGACGGGGCCGCCGCCGGGTCATGCGGAGCCGAGAGGATCGGAGACGGCGGGACGGACACGGGCCCCGTGTCGGGCAGGCGGACGCCGCCGAGGTCCACGGAGCCGCTGTCGCGGCCGTCCGTCTCGTGCGGGCCCGGCTCGTGGACGGCCTCGAGGACCGGCTCCGGAGGGGGCGGCGGCACCTCGTTGCCCCATGCTCCCTGAGCGCCCGGCAGCAGCAGGTCTTCGTCCTCGGCGGTGGACTCGGAGAGGTAGGTGTACGCGCCGTGCGCGGGGACGCCCGGCTGCTCCACCATGCCTGCGCTCTCCGGCAGCCCCTCGCCCGGGACCTGGCCGGTGTCCGTCATGCGTACCCCTCGCCCATCGGTTAGTGCTCCTACGACCAGCTCACCGGAACGGCGCACCGACCGCCCCGTAGTGAAGAACGAGCGTGCGTGCCCAGCGGCACGAACGGCCTGGCCGGAAAAGGCGACAAAGCCATTCAGTGGCATTGTCGCGGCCGCGCCGCCGTCGCGACAGCTTGATCCGCGACAGCACGCTGTGGACTGCGCCACGTTGCGCGTCCTCCGGTTCTGCCATACCACACCCACCCCAAAAGGGGCGCGGTTTCCGGACATTGACGAACGAATGTCCGGGCCACCTGGTGCGGTACAACGATCGGCCAGCCTACCGCGCGCGGTACGACAGGAGGATCACGGGGCGCGATCGGGGAGTACCCCGCTGAGCAGGAACGCGACGCTCCGTTCGGTCTCCGTCCAGGCCCGCGTGTCGAGTTCGACGGACTGCAGCAGGGCGCACTCGACCCGGTAGCCGTGCTCGGTCAGGTCCCGGCCGACGAGTTCGGCCGCGTCACGGGTGGCGGCGTGGGTGACGATGCGCTGCGGGCGGCGGTCGGCGACCGCGGAGACCACGGCCGCTCCCCCGCCACCGACCCGGACGACATCCGGTTCGGGCAGGTTCTCCAGGATGTGCGGGGCGGTGCCGTGCACGATCTGGAGCTGGACTCCGAAGCGCCGTGCGGCCGTCTCGGTGCGGGCGCAGGCCGCCACGTCCCGGTCGACGGCGATGACGGCGGCGCCCGCGCGCCCGGCCTCGGTGGCGAAGGCGCCGCTGCCGCAGCCGATGTCCCACACCAGGTCGCCGGCGCGCGGTCCGAGGCGGGCGAGTTGGGCGGAGCGGAGCAGATCCGTTTCCCCTTCGCCGAGCCCGCCGCCGTACACCTCGTCGGGCAGCACCCAGCCGCGCGGTCCGGCGGCCGGGTCACGGCCGGCGATCCAGCCGTCCCCCGCGGCGACGGGGCCCGCCGGGCCGCCGATGACGATGACCAGGTTGGGGTCGCGCCAGGTGTGGTCGGCGGCCTTGTCGGAGGTGACGACGGTGACCTGCTCGCGTTCGGTGCCCAGTTCCTCGCAGATGACGAAGGTGCGGTGGACTCCGTCCAGGAGCAGACCGAGTTCGGCGGGGCCGGCGCCGGGTGAAGTGAGGACGGCGACCTTGGTGTGGGCGCGGCACACGTTCACCGCGCGTCGCAGGGTGCGCCGGTGCGCGACGACCACTCGGGCGTCGTCCCAGGGCATCCCGGCGCGGGCGAAGGCGGCGGCCACGGAGGAGACGGCGGGCACGACCTCGACCTCGAGGCCGAACTCCGGTGCGCGCAGGGTCCGTACGACGCCGAAGAAGCCGGGGTCGCCGTCGGCGAGCACGACGGCGGTGCCGCGGTGGGCGGCGATGCGACGGGCGGCCAGGGCGACGCTGCCGAGGCGGACGCGCTCGGCGGTGTGCGGGACCTCGGGAAGCGCCAGGTGGTGGGCCGCGCCCGCCACGAGGGTGGCGGCGCCGAGCGCGGAACGTGCCGCGTCGGTCAGCGGCGAGCCGTCCCAGCCGATCACCGTGACCCGGTCGGCCATCGTCGTCAGTCTCCAGGTTTTCGCAGGTAGTGAGGGTCCGGTCGCCCGCGGGCGGGCTCTGAGGGTACCTGGCGAAGCCGTCGGGCGCGCGGCGGGCGGTGTCGCCGTGGGTTGCGTCCGGTCGGTTCCGGTCAGTTCCAGTCGGAGAACGACGTGAAACCACCGCGGTCGGCGAGCTGCTCGCCGGCGCCCTCCAGGTCCTCCGGGAGGAGGCTCCACACGATGAAGTCGGTACGGACGTCCGTCCAGGTGCCGTCCTCCGTGCGGACGCGGGCTATGCAGGCGTTGCGCAGCACGCCCTCGCTGATGCAGCCGATCTTCTGGGCGACCTGCTGGGAGGCGGTGTTGCCGGCGGCGGTACGCAGCTCGATGCGCTCGAACTTCTGGTCGCCCAGCAGCCATTGGGCGGTGGCGAGCGCGGACTCGGAGGCGTAGCCCTCGCCGCGGGCCCAGGGGGCGATGATGTACGACAGTTCGGTGGACCGGATGTGCCAGTTGGTCTTGGTCAGCTGGACGATGCCGACCAGGCGCTGGGTGAGGAACTCGGTGACGGCGAGGTCGAGGCCGCGACCCGCGGCGCGTTCGGTGGGCGCCCATTCGGTGATCCAGTGCCGGGCACCGTCCTCGGTGAACGGCTGCGGAACGTCGGTCCAGGCCCCGACCTGCTCGTCGTTCATCATCTCGGCCAGGGCGGGCACGTCGTCCTCGTCGAGGGGCCGCAGCACCAACCGCTCCGTGCTGATGGAGATGTTGGGGAAGGTGCTAGTCATGCGCCGCTCCGTACACGTCGGAAACCTTCGGATGCCGTCAGGGCCTGCTGAACTGCCCAGCATGCAGCATGAAAGCACCGAACCGCACAACGGGGTCGACTCCAAGTGAGCGAGTGGACCCCGTGCGTGGCGATATGGGCTCAGAACGACGCGATGACCGAACCCTGGTACTTGTCCTCGATGAACTTCTTCACCTCTGGCGAGGTGAGGAGCTCGGCGAGCTTCTTGACCCGCGGGTCCTTCTCGTTGCCCTTCTTCACGGCGAGGAAGTTGCCGTACGGGTTGTTCTTCGCGGACTCCAGGACGAGGGCGTGCTCGGCGGGATTCAGGCCGGAGGAGATGGCGTAGTTGCCGTTCACCACGGCCGCGTCGACGTCGTCCAGGGAGCGCGGGGTCTGGGCCGCCTCGACCTCCTTGAACGTGAGGTTCTTGGGGTTCTTGGCGATGTCCTGCACGGTCGCCTCGGTGCCGACGCCGTCCTTGAGGGTGATGAGCCCGTTGTCGGCGAGCAGCTTCAGGGCGCGGGCCTCGTTGACGGTGTCGTTCGGGACGGCGACGATCGCACCGCTCTTCAGGGCGTCGGCCTTCTTGACCTTGTGGGAGTACAGGCCGAGCGGCTCCAGGTGCACCGTGACGACGGGCACGATGTGGGTGCCGCGCTTCTTGTTGAAGTCGTCCAGGTACGGCTGGTTCTGGAAGTAGTTGGCGTCGACGTCGCCGGCCTCGGTCGCCGTGTTCGGCGTGATGTAGTCCGTGAACTCCTTGACCTCCAGGTCGAGGCCCGCCTTCTTCGCCAGGTGCTGCTTGACGAAGTTCAGGATGTCGGCGTGCGGAGTGGGGCTCGCGGCGACGACCAGCGGACCGTCGGTGTCGGAGGAGGCGGAGTCTCCGTCCGGGCCGCAGGCGGTGAGCCCGAGGGTGAGGGTGCCCGCGGCGAGGACGGCGGCGGTGATCTTTGCGGTGTTACGCACGAAAAGTGCCTTTCCTTAACGGTGGTGCGACCCCGTGATGGGTGAACGGGGAGTCCTGGGGGGTGTGGGCGCTCAGGCGACCTTGCCGATGTCGGCCGCCACGGGCTCCTCGGTCTTCAGCAGACGCAGCTTCGGCGCGGGGCCGGAGCGGGCGCCGCGGCGGTGCAGGGTGCGGGCCGCGTAGTCGCCGGCGAACTGGATGAGCGAGATGACGACGGCGAGGATCGCGACGATGATCCACATCAGCTCGGTCTCGAAGCGCTGGTAGCCGTAGCGGATGGCGAGGTCGCCCAGACCGCCGCCGCCGACCGTGCCTGCCATGGCGGAGTAGCCGATGAGGGCGATGAGCGTGGTCGTGGTGCTGGCGATCAGCGAGGGCAGTGACTCGGGGACGAGGACCTTGCGGACGATCGTCCAGGTGTTGCCGCCCATGGCCTGCACGGCCTCGACGAGACCGTGGTCCACTTCGCGGACGGCCGTCTCGACCAGGCGGGCGAAGAACGGGACGCCACCGATGGCGAGCGGCACGATCGCGGCGGTGGTGCCGATGGCCGTCCCGGTGACCCAGCGCGTGAAGCTCATCAGGGCGACCATCAGGATGATGAAGGGCATCGACCGCAGTACGTTCACGACCTGCCCGATCACCTTGTTGGAGACGACGTTCTGCAGCAGACCGCCCCGCTCGGTGAGCACGAGCAGGATGCCGAGCGGGAGGCCGCCGGCGACGGAGATCAGGGTGGACCAGGCGACCATCCACCAGGTCTCGTAACCCGCCTGCGACAGCAGCGGCTGCATCTCGGACCAGGTCACTTCGCACCCTCCTCGACCAGCGCGGGCTCCTGGCCCTCGTGGTCGACGACATCGATCTGGAGGCCCTTTTCGCGCAGGAAGCCGATCGGCACCACGTTGTCCTCGTAGCGGCCGGGCAGTTCGATGCGCATGCGGCCGACCTGGAGGCCGCCGACGGTGTCGATGGCGGCGCCGAGGATCGATATGTCGATGTTGTAGGTGCGCGAGAGCTGGGAGATGACCGGCTGGGTGGCGGCCTCGCCGTGGAAGGTGACGTCGAGGACGGTCCGGTCGGCGCCGGAGGCCTCGCCGCCCACCGGGAACAGCGCTGAGGCCAGCTCGGAGCCCGGGGTGGCCAGCAGCTCGCTGACCGTGCCGGACTCCACGATCCGGCCCCTCTCCATGAGGGCGGCG
Source organism: Streptomyces sp. NPDC051636 (assembly GCF_044453765.1). Classification (NCBI taxonomy): domain Bacteria; kingdom Bacillati; phylum Actinomycetota; class Actinomycetes; order Kitasatosporales; family Streptomycetaceae; genus Streptomyces; species Streptomyces sp. NPDC051636. The sequence goes on from NZ_JBITDA010000011.1 coordinate 205,284, forward strand.
GAGTCGCAGATCGACTTCACGACGTCCATCTCGTGCGTGATGAGCAGGACGGTCAGGCCCAGCTGGCGGTTCAGGTCGCGCAGCAGTTGCAGGATCGAGCGGGTGGTCTCGGGGTCGAGGGCGCTGGTGGCCTCGTCGGACAGCAGCACCTTGGGGTCGCCGGCCAGGGCGCGGGCGATGCCGACGCGCTGCTTCTGGCCGCCGGAGAGCTGGGCCGGGTAGGCCTTGGCCTTGTCGGCGAGGCCGACGAGGTCCAGCAGCTCCAGCGCCTTGTGGGAGCGTTCCCGTCCGGACGTGCCGAGGATCTCCAGCGGCAGCTCGACGTTGTCCTGGACGGTCCGGGAGGACAGCAGGTTGAAGTGCTGGAAGACCATGCCGATCCGGCTGCGGGCCCGGCGCAGTTCCCGGCCGGCGCGCGGCCCGCGCCCGGCGAGGGCGGTGAGGTCCTGCCCGGCGACGGTGACCGTGCCGGCGGTGGGGCGCTCCAGCAGGTTGACGCAGCGGATGAGTGAGGACTTCCCGGCGCCGGACTGGCCGATGACGCCGTACACCTCGCCTTCGCGGACGTGCAGGTCGACGCCGTCGAGGGCGGTGACCTCGCGGCCGCGGGATCGGTAGACCTTGGTGAGGCCCGATGTGGTGATCACGTGGGTTTCCGTCACTGTCGAGTGCCGGGGCGTGGATGTGCCCGGGCACGGGTGCATTCGTTCAGGGACGCGGCACGGTTCTCGCGGTGGCGATGGAACCGGGGAGAACAGGTGCGCGGGGCGGCGGCGGTCACGTACGCAGTACGACGGCGTACGGACATGCCACGGCGGCTCGCTTCGGGGCGCGAGGCTCAGGTGGTGCGGGGACCCTCTAGAAGGCGCACATTCGGTACATCCGACACATACAACGAGCACCGGGCGTCATGGTCGCCTCGGTCGCAGGGATGCGGCAGCTCGTCGTGGTCATGCGATCAGTAAACCAGACGTACGGTCCTGACAGGCCGCCGCTGTCCGCATGCCGGACAGCGGCGGACAGCGGCCGGTACCGGGTCAGCCGCGGACGGATATCCCGACTCCCCCGTGGGTGACCAGTGCGGACAGGGCCGACAGGTTCTCGACGACCAGATCGGCGACCAGCTCGTGGGCCTGGTGGGTTGTGGTCAATGCCACGGTGGTCATCCCGGCGGCGCGGCCCGCCTGGAGTCCGGCCGGGGCGTCCTCGAAGACGACGCAGCGGGCCGGGTCGACGCCCAGCCGGCGGGCGGCGAGCAGGTAGGGCTCGGGGTCGGGTTTGCCGCGCGTGATGTCGTCGGCGGCGATCAGCGTCTTGGGCCGGATGCCGACGGCGCCCAGCCGGGCCTCCGCCAGCCGCCGGGTGGCCGAGGTGACGACGGCCCAGGAGTCGGCGGGCAGCGAGTCGAGGAAGTCCGTCGTGCCGGGGAGCAGGTGCACACCCCCGTTCGGCACGTCCTCCACCTCCAGCCGCTCGACCCTCGCGACGGCCTGCGGCACCAGGTCCGCGGGCAGCAGATCGGCGACGATCTCCGCCGCGGGCCGCCCGTGCAGCTCGACCCGCCCGAACTCCTCGGCCGTGATCCCGTACTCCCGGGCCCACCGCGTCCAGCAGCGCTCCACGGAGCCGAGGGAGGAGACAAGGGTGCCGTCGTTGTCGAACAGGAGGGCCTGCGCATGGATCGTCATGCTCTGGACCCTACGGTGTACAGCGGGGGCGACCTCGTCGGACTGTTTGGCCCGTAATAAGGTCACCGCATGCTCAATGTCCTGACGCTGGTGACCGGGGTCGCCGCGCTGTTGCTCGCCGCCTGGTGCGGGTGGGCCGCCTACCGGGATCAGCCGACCAAGGACTGGCACTTCATCGGCATGGCCGTGGTGTCGCTGCTGGCCGTGGTGCAGCTGGCGATCGGGATCGTGCGGCTGGCGCGGGGCGAAAAGCCGGAGCAGGGGACGACGATCTTCGTGGCGTATCTGCTGGGCGCGTTCGCGTGCGTCCCGGCGGCGGGCTTCATGTCGCTGGCCGAGCGGACGCGCTGGGGTTCGGTGACGGTCGCCGCCGGCGGTGTGGTGCTGGCGGTGCTCGAGGTGCGGCTCTATGACATCTGGGGAGGATGACGGTGACCACCGCGGGGGAGAAGCCGGCGAAGAAGCGGCTCATCGGCGGGCCGGGGATGCTGCTCGTCTGGTTCTACGGCGTGATGGTCGTCGGTGCGGTATCGCGCTCCGCTTACCAGATCGCCACCGACTTCGGGCGGGCGCCGCTAGCGTACTCGCTGTCGGCGGTGGCGGGTGTGGTGTACGGGTTCATCACGTACACGCTGGTGCGCGGCGGCGAGACCGCCCGCAGGGCGGCACAGGTATGCTGCGCCGCCGAGCTCGCGGGTGTGCTGGTCGTCGGTACCTGGACCCTGGTCGAGCCGTCGGCCTTCCACGACGCGACCGTCTGGTCCGACTTCGGCATGGGGTACGTCTTCATTCCCGTGCTGCTGCCGCTCTCCGCCCTGTACTGGCTGCGGAAGTCGCGCGCCGTCACGCGGTAGCCGCGTACGTCCCCGCCGGCTTCTCCAGGACGATCATGGGTACGCCGTCCTCGCCCTTCGACGTGCCCACCGTCTGGTAGCCGACCCGGCGGTACAGCCGGAGGTTGCTCTCGCTGCGGTGGCCGGTGTGCAGGCGGAACCTGGTGGCGCCGCGCTCCTGCACCAGGGCCTCCTCCGCCGCACGCAGCAGACGGGCGCCGATGCCGTGGCCCTGCAGGCGCGGGTGGACGCAGAGCCTGCCGATGGAGGCCGCGCCGTCCTCGGTGACCCGGCCGCGTACCGAGCCGACCACCTCCTCGCCGAGCCGCGCTACGTAGACGCAGTCGGAGGCGACTTCCTGGCGGAGCGAGTCGAGGCTCTGGACGAGCGGGGCGATGCGGTAGTTGCCGTACAGCGCAGCCTCGCTCTGGAAGCACAGGTACTGGAGCCTGAAGATCTGCTCTGCATCCTGCTCGGTCGCCACCGAGATGGTCACGCTCATGCCCATGTGCGCACGCCTCCCGCTCACCTGATCACCGGTCGTCCCCCACTCCTATCCCCGCACTTCACGGGCCGCAACCTCCTGCGTCAGCAATCGCCGCAGACATCCCAGACATCTGGAACGTTCCGGTCCAAGACTGCCCTGTGAGATACCCAACTCCCCCGCGATCTCCCGGTAGGTGAGGTCCTGCGGCGACAGCAATGCCTCCATCAGCCGGGGGCAGCGTCCGGGCAGCCGGCGCACCGCGTCGCGCAGGGCACGGCGCCGGGCGGCCGCGAGGGCCAACTGCTCCGGGTCGCGGCCGCCGTCGGCGGGCTCGGTGCCGTAGGGCCGCTCGAGACGGGACGTACGACGGCTGCGGCGCGCCTCGGCGCGGACGGCCTTGCGCAGCCAGCCCTGCGGGTCGAGCGGCGGGCCGTCGGACTCCAGCCGCTCCAGCAGGCGGAGCCAGACCGCCTGCTCCAGGTCACCCGGTTCGGTTCCGGTGGCATACGCCTCCGCGGAGGCCTCCGCGGTGAGGAGTGGGCGCAGTACGGCAACCAGGTCGTGCGTCATATGCAGAGCGACGCGGCCGCCCCGGGACAGGTTGCCCGGGCGGCCGTCAGTCCGCTCGAACGGGGGGGGGCGGGGGGTCAGCGGTTGACGAAGTCCGCGCGGGCGAGCACGCCCGTGTCCGCGTTGTCCGTGAACACGCCGTCGATACCGGTCGCGAAGTACGCCTTGAACGCCCCGAAGACGTCACCGTAGGCGTCCGCGGCCGTGCCCTTGCGGAACTCGGCCGGCAGGAAGGGGTTCTCGTTGCGCATGGTGTACGGGTGCAGGACCAGGCCCACCGCGTGGGCGTCCTTGACCAGGGTGGTCGGCGTGGTGAGGCGGCCGTTCGCGTCCTTGGGGACGACCAGGTCGAGGGTCGGGCCGATGCCCTGCGCGTAACCGGCGATCTCCCTCAGGCCCTTCGGCGTGACGAGGTCGGCGACCGTGCGCGGGTCGCCCGCCTCGACGAAGTCCCAGGGGCGGCTGTCCGCCGTGGAGAGCAGGACGACCAGGGGGTTGTCGACCAGCGTGTTCAGACGCTGGATGCTGCTCGGCTCGAAGGACTGCAGGATGACCGGCGAGTTCCGCTTGTCCTTGCCGTACTTGCGCAGCAGATTGGCGACCCGCTCCTCCAGGCCGAGGCCCAGCTTGCGGAAGTAGGTGGGGTGCTTGGTCTCCGGGTAGATCCACACCTGCCTGCCCCGCTTGCGGGTCTGCTCGTCCTGCCACCTCAGGACCTCTTCGAAGGTCGGGATCTCCCAGCGGCCGTTGTAGAGGGTGTTGTGCGGGCGGTTGGCCGGGATGCGCTCGACGGCCCGCAGCGTCTTCAGCTCGGCGAGCGTGAAGTCCTCGGTGAACCAGCCGGTGGTGGAGACCCCGTCGAGGACCTTGGTGGTCCTGCGGCCGGCGAACTCCGGGTGGTCGGCGACGTCGGTGGTGCCCCCGATCTCCGGCTCGTGCCGGCAGACCAGGTGACCGTCCTTGGTGGGCACGAGGTCGCCCGCCTCGACGACGTCGGCGCCCAGGTCGAGGGCCAGCTGGTACGAGCCGAAGGTGTGCTCGGGCCGGTAGCCGCTGGCGCCCCGGTGGCCGATGACCGTCGGTACGGGCAGGCTCTTCAGCCCCCCGCCTCCGTGCCCGGCCGCCGCCTTCGCCTCGGCGGCTCCCGCCGCGCCGGGCAGCCCGAGGACCACTCCGCCCGCACCGAGCACCGCGGCGCCGAGCAGTGCCCGCCGTCCGGTCCCGTGCGCCTGTCCGTTCGCGTCCCGTTCGTTCGAGTCACGGGTTTCCATGAGGGCCCTCCTGCCGTCCGCCGGTTGGTGCGCGCCGATGGTAGGTGCGCGGACATGACCTGAGGGAGACCCTGGTCCGAACAGGTGGGTGACGCCAGACGGCGTATGCGGGGCAAGATGTGACGATCCGTCGGCTTCATTGCGGGTACCTCGGGTACGCGGCACATCGAGGCCTCGAGCGAGGTCCGTCACATCGTCGCGCCGGCGTTACGGGCGACCGTCGAGGCGGTGCCGCAGGTAAACCCGCGTCAACAGTGCGTAAGACATCGATGAACCGGACGCACCCGATGTGCGCTTCGCGGGGAGCCGCGAGTATCGTCCTCACCTGCACAGACACATACCGGCCCCTTTGGCATCGGAGGACCCGTTGTCCCGCTTCGCGCTCATCAAGGCAGTGCTCGGACCGATCATGCGCCTGATGTTCCGCCCACAGGTGGAGGGCGCGGAGAACATCCCGGGCGACGGTCCGGTCATCCTGGCCGGCAACCACCTCACGTTCATCGACTCGATCGTGCTGCCGCTGGTCACCAAGCGGCAGGTGTTCTTCATCGGCAAGGACGAGTACGTCACCGGCAAGGGCTTCAAGGGCCGGCTGATGGCGTGGTTCTTCACCGGCGTCGGCATGATCCCGGTGGACCGGGACGGCGCGAGCGGGGGCGTGGCGGCGCTGATGACCGGGCGGCGGATCCTGGAGGAGGGGAACGTCTTCGGGATCTACCCCGAGGGGACGCGGTCGCCTGACGGCCGGCTCTACCGGGGCCGGACGGGCATCGCCCGCCTCACGCTCATGACGGGCGCGCCGGTGGTGCCGTTCGCGATGATCGGTACGGACAAGTTGCAGCCGGGGGGCCGGGGTATCCCCCGGCCGGGGCGGGTCACCGTTCGGTTCGGTGAGGCGATGGAGTTCTCCCGGTACGAGGGGATGGACCGGGACCGGTACGTGCTGCGGGCGGTGACCGACTCCGTGATGGCCGAGGTCATGCGGCTGTCGGGCCAGGAGTACGTGGACATGTACGCCACCAAGGCCAAGGCCGCCTAGCCAGGACCTGTCCGGCGGATCAAGGCGCAGGCGCGGGGGTCGGCACGCCCTCCCCCACGCCCGAACCGGCTCGCGCGGGGGCACGCCCCGCTCACCCGCCCTGACCGGGCATCGTCGGTTCCCTGCGCCACGATCCGCCGGACAGACCCTGGTCGCCGTGAGGGCCTTCGAGCTTCTGGCCCTTCAGCAGGAACCACGCCCCCGCCGCCGTCGCCAGCAGGACCGCCGCGCCCGCGCCCGACGCGAGGTGCAGGCCGTGGACGAAGGACTCGCGGGCCGCGCCGAGGAGGGCCTCGGAGGTGGGGGCGGGCAGAGTCGTTGCCGTCTCCACCGCCGCGCCCAGTGATTCGTGTGCCTCTTCCGGGGTACCGGCCGGGCCCGTGAAGCCGCGGTACGCGGCCGTCACGATCGAGCCCAGCAGGGCGATGCCGAGGGCCGCGCCCAGTTCGTACGCCGTCTCGGAGACCGCCGAGGCGGCGCCCGCCTCTTCCTTGGGTACGCCGGAGAGAATCACGTCGGCGGTGACCGTGAAGGAGAAGCCCGCGCCGACGCCGACGACCAGGAGGGCGGCGCCGAGGACCGGGTAGCCGGTCGACCGGCTCAGTGTCGTCAGTACGGCCAGGGCGAGGCCCACGGCCGCGAGGCCGCCGGAGACCACGGCCCGGACCGAGAAGCGCCGGGCCGCCCGGCCCGCGACCAGGCCGGCCGCCACCGCGCCGACGGCGGCGGGCAGTTCGGCCAGCCCCGCCTCGAACGGGCGCCTGCCCTGTACGAGTTGCAAGTACTGGGAGAGGAAGAACACCAGCCCGGACAGACCGAGCACGGTGAGCAGGTCGGCCAGGACCGCTCCGCTGAAGCCCCGGTTGCGGAACAGGCGCATGTCCAGCAGCGGGGTGGGGAGCGTGAGCTGGCGGTGTACGAACCCCCAGAGGGCCACCGCGCCCAGCAGGCCCGCGGCGAGTGTCGCACCGGTGAAGCCGTGGGTGGCGGCCTCCTTCACCGCGTACACGAGGGCGATCATGCCGACCAGGGACAGGACGACGCCGGCCAGGTCCCACGGGCCGGGGCTGGGGTTGCGGGACTCCGGGAGCAGCCGGACGCCGACCAGGACCAGGACCGCCATCACGGGCAGGTTGATCAGGAAGACCGAGCCCCACCAGAAGTGCCCGAGGAGGAAGCCTCCGGTGATGGGGCCGACGGCCGTGCCGGCGGAGGCGGTGGCACCCCAGATGCCCACGGCGAGGCTGCGCTCGCGCGGGTCGTGGAAGAGGTTGCGGATCAGGGCGAGCGTGGCGGGCATCAGGGTGGCGCCCGCGACGCCGAGCAGCGCCCGCGCCAGGATCATCAGCTCCGGTGTCGTGGCGTATGCGTTCAGGACGGATATCGCGCCGAACGCGGTCGCGCCGCCGAGCAGGATCCGCTTGCGGCCGATGCGGTCGCCGAGGCTGCCCATGGAGACGAGCAGACCGGCGATGACGAAGGAGTAGACGTCACCGATCCACAGCAGCTGGGTGCCGGTCGGCTTCAGGTCCTTGCTGATGTAGGGGGTCGCCAGGCCGAGGACGGTCGCGTCGACGGCCACCAGCAGCACGGCCAGGACGAGGACGGAGAGTGCGAGCCAGCGGCCCGGGCGCTTCTCCGCCTCCCACGTCACGTGCGCCGGCTGCAGGGTGCTGGTCATGATTCCTTCCTTCGCGGTGTGTCTCGTCGCAGTGCACCGCCGAGCAGCAGCTCGACGATCATGTGCTGGAAGTCCTTCGGAGCTCCCTTGCCGCTCTGCACGACCCAGGCACCGGAGGCCAGCAGGCCGAACAGCGCCTCGGTGAGCCAGGCGGGCGTGAGGTCGATGCGGAACTCGCCGTCGTCCTGACCGCGCCGGAACAGGGCGCAGATACGGGCGTCGATGCCCGTCCAGCCCTCGTTCTGCTCCTCGCCCTCGAACAACTGGTTCTCGGTGTAGAGGAAGGCGAGCAGCCCCGCGGCCGGCTCCAGCTCCCGCACCAGACGCCGTACCGCGTCGCTCGCGGACCCCTCCTCCAGGCGAGCGGCGTCGAGCGCGTTCTCGCACTCCGCGATACCGAGCGACTCCAGGGCCCGGACGAGAGCGTCCCGCCCGGCGAAGTGCCGGTGCAGCGTGGCCCGGCTGATCCCGGCCGACTTGGCGACCTCGTCCATGGTCGCCGTGGATTTGCGGGTCAGCAGGGCCGCGGCGCTGCGCAGTACGTGGTCACGATCGACAGCCATGAGACAACCATAGCCCATACGAGACATGTATGTCTCATGCCAGGCGTACGTGTCCCCAGTCCGGTCGCTGTCGGGGTGTGATCAGTGCCAGGGCAGCTGCCCGCGCCGCTCCCAGTACGCCTGCGGCTCCTCGACCAGCGTGGCGAGGCGGGTGAGCTGGTCCTCGTCGAGGTCCACGACGGCGGCGTGCAGGTTGGAGGCGAGCTGGTTCAGGGTGGCCGCGCCGGAGAGGACGACCCCGGCCCAGGGCTGGCGGAGGATCAGCGCCAGGGCGACCGCGTCGCAGCCCAGGCCGGTCTCCGCGGCCACAGCCTTCAGCGCCTGGGGCGCGTGCGGCTCGGCGAGGCGGCCGTTGGCCATGCCCTCCTTGACGATCACAGTGAGCCCGGCGTCGTGCGCCTCGGCGAGCGCGGGAGCGGCGGAGGTCTCCAGCATGTTGTACGTCGACTGGACGGTACGGAAGAGAGGCTCGCCGTCGACGGTCACGGCGAGGGCGGCGCGGACGGCGTCGGCCTGTGCGGGGCCGCTGGTGGAGAAGCCGATGGTCAGGCCCTGCGCGGCGGCCTCGGCGAGCCCGGCGTGCAGTTCCTTGTCGGTGAGGGCGGGGCTGTCCGGGGTCACCGAATGGATCTGGTAGAGGTCGAGCCGGTCGCCGAGCAGCTCGGCGGTCTCGGCGCGCTGCCGCTCGTAGGTGGCGAGGCTGTGGTCCTTGACCTCGTGCCGCTCGGCGTCGGTGGACCAGTCCGCGGTGTAGGTGTAGCCCCACTTGCTGCCGACCACGACGTCGTCGATGTCCGGACGGGCGCCGAGCCAGTCGGCGAGGAACTCCTCGGAGCGGCCGTAGGAGCGGGCGACGTCGAAGTAGCGGACGCCCTGGGCGTATGCGGCGTCAAGGAGGTCATGGGTCCGCGTACGCAGAGCGTCCACGGTGCGCTCGGCCGGGAGGTCAGCCTCCCGGCCGAGGTTGATGTAGCCCGGACGCCCCACGGCGGCCAGCCCTAGTCCGATGTGCACGGTGGGCGTCGTCGCGGTGGCCAGACGACTGAACGGCATGGCGGGCTCCCTGCACGATGGGCGGACCAGGAATCCGCACCAATGTACCGGCGCCCCTCCGGTTCAGCCCGCGCTGACGCAGCGTGGCTCGAAGGCCGGGTCGGCAGGGCCGTTCCGCTTCAGGGCATTGAGCACCCACTGTTCGACCAGTGTCGACTTGGGCGCCTGGTCGTGCTCGGTGGTGTCGAGCGGACAGCGGTCCTGGAGCAGCACGTTGGTCACATAGGAGGCCCGGCCGCTGAGGAAGGCACTGGTGTACGGGACCACGACCTCGTCGTGACGCGTGGTGATCACCGTGTAGTCGGGGCCGACCGGGGTCTCCGGGTCGGAGTTGAGTTTCGCCAGGAAGTCCGAACCGGCCGTCTGGTCGGCACAGGAGGGGCAGACCGTGGCGCCGGCCGCCAGGGCGAGGGGGGTGGTGGTGCCGTGGTTGGACGGCACGATGCCGACGAGGTCGTCGACCTTGGTCGCGCCGCCGAGGAACTTGACGTAGTAGCGGGGCATCATGCCGCCCTGGCTGTGGCCCACGATGTCGGCCTTCTTGGCGCCGGTCGCGCCGAGCACGGCGTTCACGAAGTCGCGCAGCTCGGCCGCCGAGTCCGGGACGGGAGCGGTCTCGAGACCGCCGTAGTCGAACGAGAAGACGCAGTATCCGGCGTTCACGAGGGCGGGCGAGAGGGTCAGCCAGTTCTCGTAGGAGGTCTTGAAGGTGCCGTTGACCAGCACCACCGGCTGCGGGTGTGCCGAGTCCGCCTTGCAGGACCAGTCGTTGGCGCCGGGTGGCGGAATGTCGGCGGTGTCCGCGCTCGCGGGGGCCGTGAGGCCGAAGGTGCACAGCGCCGCGGTCGCCGCGACGGCGAGGAGGCGGGCGGTTCGTCTTCCACTTCTGGCGCGCATGAGGTCCCTTTCCTGCACGATCCCGGCCGACCGGTGTTCGGCATTGCCGACCAGTAAGCGGAATGGTTACCTCCGAGTAAGTCCCACGTCAAGGTTTCGGACAGTGGCTGGTTCTCATCCCTCGCCCGGGCCGGTGCCAACACGAAGGGCCCGGACGCGACTTGAGTTCTAGTGGTCGTCGCAACACCCCAGCTCAGGGGATGCGATGGACTTCGAGGTCCGGGCCCTTGCGGGAGGAGCCGTTGGGCGGCCATCTCACCGATGGCCCCGCTCCGTGACGTCTAGGCCTTCTTGACCGTGGCCCACGCGTGCTGCGCCGCCACGTCCGCCTTGACCTCCCTCAGCTGGACGGCGACCGCGCTGGGTGCCGTGCCGCCGCGGCCGCTCCGCGAGGCGAGGGCGCCGGGGACGTTGAGGACCGAACGGACCTCGGGGGTGAGATGGGCGCTGATCTTGGCGAACTGCTCGTCCGTCAGGCCGTCCAGCTCCTTGCCCTCGGCCTCGGCGACCTTCACGCACTCGCCGGCCACCTCGTGCGCGACGCGGAACGGCACGCCCTGCTTGACCAGCCATTCGGCGATGTCGGTGGCGAGGGAGAAGCCGGCCGGGGCCAGTTCCTCCATGCGCTCCCGGTTGACCGTGAGCGTGGCGATCATGCCGGTGAAGGCGGGGAGCAGCACCTCCAGCTGGTCACAGGAGTCGAACACCGGCTCCTTGTCCTCCTGGAGGTCGCGGTTGTAGGCGAGGGGCAGGGCCTTGAGGGTCGCCAGCAGGCCCGTGAGGTTGCCGATCAGGCGGCCCGACTTGCCGCGTGCCAGCTCGGCGATGTCCGGGTTCTTCTTCTGCGGCATGATCGACGAGCCCGTGGAGAACGCGTCGTGCAGGGTCACGAAGGAGAACTCCTTCGTGTTCCAGATGATGATCTCCTCGGCGATCCGGGAGAGGTTCACGCCGATCATCGCGGTGATGAAGGCGAACTCGGCGACGAAGTCCCGGGATGCGGTTCCGTCGATGGAGTTGCCGACGCTGCCGTGCTCGAAGCCGAGGTCCTTCGCCACCGCCTCCGGGTCCAGGCCCAGGGAGGAGCCCGCCAGGGCGCCCGAGCCGTACGGCGACACGGCCGTCCGCTCGTCCCACTGGCGCAGCCGCTCGGCGTCCCGGGACAGGGACTGAACGTGCGCGAGGACGTGGTGGGCGAAGAGGACGGGCTGGGCGTGCTGGAGGTGGGTGCGGCCGGGCATGGCCACGTCCGGGTGGGCCTCCGCGAGGCCGATCAGCGCGTCCTGGAGGTCGGCGATCAGGCCGCCGATGATCCGGGCGTGGTCGCGCAGGTACATCCGGAAGAGGGTGGCGACCTGGTCGTTGCGGGAGCGGCCCGCGCGCAGCTTGCCGCCGAGGTCGGGGCCGAGGCGCTCCAGCAGACCGCGTTCCAGGGCGGTGTGGACGTCCTCGTCGGCGATGGTGCCGACGAAGGAGCCGTCGGCGACGTCCGCCTCCAGCTGGTCCAGTCCGGCCAGCATGCGCTGCAGCTCGTCCTGCGTGAGCAGCCCTGCCTTGTGCAGCACGCGCGCGTGGGCGCGGGAGCCCGCGATGTCGTAGGGCGCGAGCCGCCAGTCGAAGTGGACGGACGCGGACAGCTTCGCCAGGGCCTCGGCGGGACCGTCGGCGAAACGGCCGCCCCAGAGCCGTACGTCACCGCTGTTGCTGCTCACTTGCGTCACTCCTAGAGAGATACGAATGTGCCGCCGCCTCCTCACTCGGCGCAAGTGAGGAGGCGGTTGTCAGGCCGGTGCGGGTGAGGTGTCCCGGGGTGCTTACGCGAGGTCGCGCTTGGCCGCGATCTTCGACGACAGGCTGTAGATGTCGATGAAGCCCTTGGCCGCCGCCTGGTCGAACGTGTCGCCGGTGTCGTAGGTGGCGAGGTTGAAGTCGTACAGCGACGACTCGGACCGGCGGCCCGTGACGACCGCGCGGCCGCCGTGCAGGGTCATCCGGATGTCGCCGGAGACGTGCTGGTTGGCCTCGTTGATGAAGCCGTCCAGGGCGCGCTTGAGCGGGGAGAACCACTGACCGTCGTAGACCAGTTCGCCCCAGCGCTGCTCGACCTGCCGCTTGTAGCGGGCGAGTTCACGCTCGACGGTGACGTTCTCCAGTTCCTGGTGCGCGGTGATCAGGGCGATCGCGCCGGGAGCCTCGTACACCTCGCGGGACTTGATGCCGACGAGGCGGTCCTCGACCATGTCGATCCGGCCGATGCCCTGGGCGCCGGCGCGCTCGTTCAGCTGCTGGATGGCCTGCAGGACGGTGACGGGCTTGCCGTCGATGGCGACCGGGACGCCCTCCTTGAAGGTGATGATCACCTCGTCGGCCTCGCGGGGCTCGGCCGGATTGGAGGTGTACTCGTAGATGTCCTCGATCGGGGCGTTCCAGATGTCCTCCAGGAACCCCGTCTCGACCGCGCGCCCGAAGACGTTCTGGTCGATGGAGTACGGGGACTTCTTGGTGGTGGCGATCGGGAGCTGCTTCTCCTCGCAGAAGGCGATCGCCTTGTCCCGGGTCATCGCGTAGTCGCGGACCGGGGCGATGCACTTGAGGTCGGGGGCGAGGGCGACGATGCCGGCCTCGAAACGGACCTGGTCGTTGCCCTTGCCGGTGCAGCCGTGGGCGACCGTGGTGGCGCCGTGCTTCTTGGCGGCGGCGACCAGGTGCTTGACGATCGTCGGCCGGGACAGGGCGGAGACCAGCGGGTAGCGGTCCATGTAGAGCGCGTTGGCCTTGATCGCCGGCAGGCAGTACTCGTCGGCGAACTCGTCCCTGGCGTCAGCGACCTCGGCCTCGACGGCACCGCAGGCGAGCGCGCGCTTGCGGATGACATCCAGGTCCTCGCCGCCCTGGCCGACGTCGACCGCAACGGCGATGACCTCGGCGCCCGTCTCCTCGGCGATCCAGCCGATGGCGACGGAGGTGTCCAGACCGCCTGAGTAGGCGAGTACGACGCGCTCGGTCACGGGTTTCTCCTCACAGTGCATTCGCTGACATGCATGAGTATGCAGCACTCTGCATGATTCGTCAATCTCGAGGGAGTCGCCGGGCGCGTCGAGCCGATGAAATCGCTTTCCCGTACTGACCACCGAACGCCGGCACCGCGGTCATCGGCGGCGCTGCCGCCGTGGTGCTGTCCGGCGCGGTGATCGCCGGCTCCGCGCTCGCCGGGGAGACCTCCGGGCGCAACAGCGGCTCAAGGAAAAGCGCGTCTCCATCATCGACCGGATCACGATCGCCACCGGCCGCACCTCGGCCAAGCCGACCGGCCTCGGCCCCCTCGCCGCCTGCACGCTCACCGAGTGACGTGACAGGCAGCCGTGGCCGCCCCGAGCGAGCGCCGGCCGGGGTGGCCCCGGTGGCACCGCGTATTCCTTAGACAGGCGAAGGGAATACCCCGAATAATCCTTGGTCATGGGAAAGACCTATGAGCGCATAGACGGCAGGCTCCGCACGTTCATCGAGGAACAACCCCTCTTCTTCACCGCGACCGCCCCCCTCTCCGGCGACGGCACGGTCAGCCTCTCCCCCAAGGGCCTCAAGGGCTCCTTCGCGGTACTCGACGAGCACACGGTCGCGTACCTCGACTTCGCCGGGTCCAACGCGGAGACCATCGCCCATCTGCGGGAGAACGGCCGGATCACCCTGATGTGGTGCGCCTTCCAGGGCCCGCCGAACATCGTGCGGGTGCACGGCCGGGGCGAGCCGGTCTTCCGCGACGACCCCCGCTTCGGAGAACTGCTCACCCACTTCCCGGGCATCGACCCGACCCCGCACGGCCTGCGCGCGATCATCGTCGTCCACGCCGAACTGGCCCGGGACACCTGCGGATACGCGGTGCCCTTCATGTCGTACGACGCGGACCGCGACCTGCACGGAAAGCGCTTCGCGCGCGAGGACGACGCCTCGCTGAACGAGTACTTCCGGAAGAAGGACCACGTGGCCACCAGCCTGGACGGACTACCCGGGCTGCCGTTGCCGCTGCCTCCCTCTAGCCTCTGAGGCATGCGCCCCGGTGCCGTCGCCCTCGCGTCCGTGTCCGCCCTCCTGCTCGGCGCCGCGCCCGGCGGATGCCCGCCCCCGCTTCCCGCCCGGATGGCGGACACCGGGGGCGGCACCCAGCTGATCACGGCTCAGGCGCCGCGTGCCGACGCGACTTCCGGGACGGTCGCCTGGTGGGACCTGCGGGGCGGGCGGTGGGTGCGGTCCGGGTCGGCCCCCGCCCGCTTCGGCGCGAACGGGCTCGTCGAGGGCGCCGCCCGGAAACAGAACACGAACACGACACCGACCGGGCTGTACGACCTGCCGTTCGCCTTCGGCATCCAGCCGGCGCCGGGCCGGACCAGGGTGTCCTACCGCCCGGTCCACGCGGACTCCTGGTGGTGCCAGGACAACGGCTCCCGCGCCTACAACCGCTGGACCGAGCCACTGCCCGCCGACTGCCGTGCCGCCGAGTCCGAGCACCTGATCTCCTACGAGGACCAGTACGCGTACGCGCTCGTCATCGGCTTCAACTACGCGCGTCCGGTGCCCGGTCGGGGCGCTGGGATCTTCCTGCACGTCAACGGGCGTGGTGCGACGGCGGGTTGTGTGTCGGTGCCGGAGGACGCGATGCGGCGGATCCTCACCTGGGCGGACCCGGCGAAGAAACCGCACATCGCCATGGGGACGGTGAGCGGGGCCACGGCGATCACTCGGTACTGACGTCGCCGGCGTCGGCCCGGGGCAGCCGCACCGTGAACGTCGTCGCCCCCGGCCGGCTCTCCAGGCCCACGCTCCCCCGTGCGCCTCCACCACCGCCGCCACGATCGCCGGTCCCAGCCCCGCTCCCCCGCCGGAGGCCTCCGTACGCCGGCGGTGTTCGGCTCGGGTGAAGCGTTGGAAACGGGGGCTCGGGGAGTTCCAGGGTCCAGCGGTGCCCGGGGCCGGCCGCGCGGGCGTCGGTGACGGCGTCCGGGACGAGGTGGGTGAGGTCGACGGAGCGGCGTTCGAGGGGCGGCCGGCGTCGAGGCGGGCGAGGAGGAGCAGGTCGTCGGCCATCTCGCCCATGCGGGAGGACTGGGCGGCGATGTGTCCCAGGCCCGGGTGACCTCCGGCGGCACCGGCCCGGCGTGCAGCAGGGCGAGTTCGGCGTGGCCGCGCACCGAGGCAACCGGGGTCCGCAGTTCGTGGCCGGCGCCGGCGCGAAGCCGCGCAGCCGCTCCTCGCTGGCGTGCCGCTCGGTGAGCGCGTCCTCGACGTGGCCCAGCATGCGGTTGAAGGCGGCGGCCACCCGGCCCACCTCGCCGCGCGGGTCGGACTCGGGGGCGCGCGGCGGCAGGGCCACCTCCCCGATGGCGAGAGGGAGTTCGCTGACGGGGCGGCGGTCGCCGCGACCCGGCTCAACGGGCGTGGCGACCAGCGCACCCACAGGGCGCCGATGACCCGCGCGACCAGGAGATCAACAGCTACGCCGTCCCGCAGTTGCGGCGCGAGGCGCTGGCCGCGCAGAGCGCCGGCATCGACACCGTCTCGGGAGCCACCTGCACCAGCGACGGCTACCGCCAGTCCCTCCAGTCCGCACGGGACTCGGCGGGCTTCTGAACACTCGGCTGTCGCGGCACGTATCTGTGGGCCAAGGGTCAAGTCCCCACGGAGGAACCGTGACCACCACGCTCGCAGGCGGACGTGCCGCCCGCCGCCAGACGATGCGCCGCATCCGTCCGCGCCGCTCCCCGGCCGTCCCGCTGCTGCTCGCCGTGTGGGCGGGCGCGGCGGGCGTGCTGTGGCTGTGGTGGCACAACACGCCGTCCATCGCCGACGACAACAGCAAGATCCTCAACGCCGGCCGGATCACCGGCCTGCTCGCCGGGTACCTGATGGCCCTGGTCGTCCTCCAGATGGCCCGGGTGCCCGCGCTGGAGCGCCGGGTGGGATCCGACCGGGTGGCCCGCTGGCACGCGATGAGCGGCCGGTACACGCTCTGCCTCGTCTTCGCCCACGTCTTCCTCACCATGTGGGGCTACGCGCTCCAGGCCGGCAAGTCGCTCGGCGACATCGTCCAGCAGACCATCGACTCCATCAACCAGCTCCCCGACATGGGCAAGGCGGCCATCGGCACCGGTCTGCTGGTGGTCATCGGGCTGACCTCGATCGGCGGGATCCGCCGCAGGCTGCCGTACGACACCTGGTACCACGTGCACCTGTTCACGTACGCCGCGGTGTTCCTGACGTTCTGGCACCAGATCACCACCGGCAACGACTTCGCTCTCGAACCCACCGCCAAGACCTTCTGGTACGGCCTGTACGGCGCGGTGACGTCGCTGCTGATCTGGTACCGCATCCTCACCCCGATCCGGCTGAACCTCCGTCACCGCATGCGTGTCGAGGCGGTCGTCGAGGAGACCCCGGGCATCGTGTCGGTGCTGATCGGCGGCCGGAAGCTGCACCGGATGGGCGCGGAGGCCGGGCAGTTCTTCCGGTGGCGCTTCCTGGCGCCCGGCATGCGGTTCAGCTCCCACCCGTACTCGCTGTCGGCGGCGCCCCGCCCCGACATGCTGCGGATCACGGTGAAGGCGATCGGCGACCACAGCGCCCGGCTGCGCGAACTGACGCCCGGCACCCGGGTGTGGGCGGAGGGCCCGTACGGCGCCTTGACCGCCCAGCGCCGCAGCCGCGGCAAGGTTCTGCTGGTCGCGGGCGGTGTCGGTATCACTCCGATGCGGGCCCTGTTCGAGACCCTGCCGGGAGCGGCCGGGGACATCACCCTGCTCTACCGCGCCAACACCACCCAGGACCTGGCGCTGTGGGACGAGCTGGCCACGATCGCCAAGGAGCGGGGCGCCCGGCTGATGTACGCGGTCAACAGCCCGGAGGGCGAGCGGCCGGACATCTCCGCGGAGAACCTCCAGCGGAAGGTCCCGGACATCGATCGCCACGACGTCTTCATGTGCGGCCCGCCCGGGTTCGCGCAGCAGGTGTACGAAGCACTGCGCGGCGCGGGGGTCCCCGCCCGCCGCATCCATCACGAGTCGTTCGAGATGTGAGCGACGGGAATCGCCGGGAACTCACGGAAATCAGGAGCTCAGGAACGATGAGGAAGAGCCACCCCATTCGGCGTGTCGTGCTGGCCACCGCGGCCACCGTGTCCGGCGTCGTGCTGCTGCTGTCGCTGAAGCCGGCCTCGGATCCGGCCTCGGCGTCGGCGGCCGGCGCGGCCGCGCAGCAGACCGCGCCGGCACAGGAGTCGCCGCAGGGCGGCGCGGCGGCGGCCGGGACCAGCACCGTCACCGGTGACGTGGCCCAGACCCAGTACGGCCCGGTCCAGGTCCGCCTCACCGTCGCGGACGGCAAGGTCACCAAGGCGGAGGCGGTGCAGGCGCCCAAGGGCGGCACCAGCGACCAGAAGACCGCGCTGTCCGTGCCCAAGCTCAACCAGGAGGCCGTGGCCGCGCAGAGCGCGCAGATCGACTCGGTGACCGGGGCGACGTACACCAGCACCGGGTACAAGAGGTCCCTGCAGTCGGCGCTGGACAAGGTGAAGGCGGCGTCCTCGCGGAGCGGCGGCGGATCGTCGTCCTCCGGCGGTGCCGCCCAGGCGAGCCGTACGCTCACCGGCCAGGTCGCCCAGACCCAGTACGGGCCGGTCCAGGTCCGGATCACCGTCGCGGACGGCAAGATCACCAAGGCGGAGGCGGTGCAGGCGCCCAAGGGCGGCACCAGCGACCAGAAGACCGCGCTGTCCGTGCCCAAGCTCAACCAGGAGGCCGTGGCGGCCGGGAACGCGAACATCGACTCCGTGTCCGGAGCGACCTACACCAGCACCGGGTACAAACAGTCCCTCCAGTCCGCGCTGGACCAGGCCGGTGGCTGACACGGTGACGGACTCGGCGGAGGCTCCCGCCGCGGTGCGGCACGCGGAGGAGGTCATGGGGACGGTCTTCTCCTTCGACGTCCGCGGCGGGGAACCCCGTGCCGTGCGCACGGCCCTCGACGAGGCGGTCGCCGGCCTGCACCGGATCGACGAGGTGTTCAGCACCTACCGCGAGGACAGCCAGGTGTGCCGGCTCGTGCGGGGCGAGGTGACCGTGGCCGACTGCGATCCCGAGGTCGCCGAGGTGCTCGAACTGGGCGCCGAGGCGGAGCGGGTGAGCGGCGGCTGGTTCAGCATGACCTACGCGGGCCGGCTCGACCCGACCGGGATCGTGAAGGGCTGGGCCGCCGAGCGGGCGGCGCGGATGATCGCGGCGGCCGGGGCGAGCGGCGTCAGTGTCAACGGCGGCGGCGACGTCCAGATGTTCGGCGTGCCCGAGCCGCAGCGGCCCTGGCGGATCGGCGTGTCGGATCCGCTGCGGCCGGGCGGGCTCGCCGCGGTGATCTCCGCGGCCGGCGTGGACGAGCTCGCGGTGGCCACCTCCGGCACGGCCGAGCGCGGCGCGCACATCGTGGACCCGCGGACCGGGAAGTCGGCGGTCACGGACCTGGTGGCGGTCACCGTGGTCGGGCCTCGGCTGACGTGGGCGGACTGCTGGGCCACGGCCGCTTTCGCGATGGGGTCGCGGGAGGGGCTGGCGTGGCTGGAGTCGCTGCCGGGCGTGGAGGCGTTGCTGATCACGGCGGGGAACGAGGTGCGGTGTACCGGCGGGTTGGCGGCGCGGTTGGGGTGAGCGGCGGTTCCCGGTCACCGGGGTTTGCTGCTCGGGGAGATGTCGCTCGCCGCGCCGGCGTGGTGCCGCTGCGCCCAACCGTGCCGCCCTGGGGTGCCCCAGGCCCTCAAGGCGCTGGGTGGGGCACGACCGACCGCAGCTGCGCAGGCTGAGCGGGCGGCGACTGCACCCAGCCGAAGAGGCGCGTGGAACGGCGCGACCAGCCACGTACCACCGGCAGCCGGTGCACCACGGCCCTCACCGCCCTCAGTGGCCGTTCTGAGCCAACCGCAGCAGGTGATCCGCCAGCGCCTGCCCTCCAGCCGGATCCCTGCTGATCAGCAGCAGCGTGTCGTCACCCGCGATCGTCCCGAGGATGTCGTGCAGCTCGGCCTGGTCGATCGCCGAGGCGAGGAACTGGGCCGCACCGGGCGGGGTGCGAAGGACCACGAGATTCGCCGAAGCCTCCGCGGAGATCAGCAGCTCCTGGGACAGCCGCCGCATCCGCTCCTCCTTCGCCGACTCCCCCAGCGGAGCGCGAGGCGTACGGAAACCCCCCTCGCTCGGCACCGCGTAGATCAGGTCGCCGTCGGTGTTGCGGATCTTCACCGCGTTCAGCTCGTCGAGGTCCCGGGAGAGCGTCGCCTGCGTGACGCTCAGCCCGTCGTCGGCGAGCAGCTTCGCCAACTGGCTCTGTGAGCGCACCGGTTGCCGGTTGAGGATGTCCACGATCCGGCGGTGGCGGGCGGTGCGGGTCTGCGGTACGGCAGGCCCCCCGGGCTGTTCGTGGTCCTGCGCCTGACTCATGGTCGTCTCATTCTCCGGATCGTCCGTCCCCGTCGACTGCGCCGAGGATGCCGGGCAGTGCCCGGAGAAGGGCGTCCGCCTCGTCGTCGCCGAGGTTCAGCGGCGGCATCAGCCGGACGACGTCGGGGGCGGGCGCGTTCACCAGGAAACCGGCCTCCTGAGCCGCCTGCTGCAATTGGGGCGCGAGCGGCTCGGTGAGCACGATACCCAGGAGGAGGCCCGCACCCCGGACATAATCGATCAACGAGTGGCCGAGGCCTTCGATTCCGTCCCGCAACTTCTCGCTCTGCCGCTTGACGTTCTCCAGCAACCCCTCGTTCGCGATGGTGTCGAGAACGGCGAGTCCGGCGGCGCAGGCGACCGGGTTGCCCCCGAAGGTCGTCCCGTGCTGGCCCGGCTGGAGCAGTTCGGCGGCGCGGCCGAAGGCGACGGTCGCGCCGAGCGGCAGGCCGCCCCCGAGTCCCTTCGCCAGCGTGACGACGTCCGGCAGCACGCCCTCGTGGGCCTGGTACTCGAACCAGTTCCCGGTACGCCCGATGCCGGTCTGTACCTCGTCCAGCACCAGCAGCGACCCGGTGGCGGCGGTGATCGCGCGGGCCGCCTTCAGGTATCCGGCGGGCGGCACCACGACCCCGTTCTCGCCCTGGATGGGCTCGATGACGACGAGCGCGGTCTCCTCGGTGACCGCGGCGGCCAGCGCCTGCGCGTCGCCGTACGGCACGTGGGTGACGTCGCCGGGCAGCGGCAGGAAGGGCTCCTGCTTGCCGGGCTGGCCGGTGAGCGCGAGGGCGCCCATCGTCCGGCCGTGGAAGCCGCCCTGGGTGGCGACCATGCGGGTGCGGCCGGTCAGCCGGCCGATCTTGAAGGCGCCCTCATTGGCCTCGGCACCGGAGTTGCAGAAGAAGACCTTGCCGTCCCGGCCGAAGAGCTGCAGCAGCCGTTCGGCGAGGGCGACGGGCGGTTCGGCGATGAAGAGGTTGGAGACGTGACCGAGGGAGGCGATCTGCCTGCTCACGGCCTCGACGACGGCCGGATGCGCGTGACCGAGGGCGTTGACGGCGATGCCGCCGACGAAGTCGACGTACTCCTTGCCGTCGGCGTCCCACAGCTTCGCGCCCTCGCCGCGCACGAGGGGCAGCCGTGGGGTGCCGTAGTTGTTCATGAGCGCCCCCTGCCACCGCGCGGTCAGTTCCTCGTTGCTCATGACTCCCCCTCTTGCTCGTCGGGCACGACCATCGTGCCGATGCCCTCGTCGGTGAAGATCTCCAGCAGGATCGAGTGCTGGACCCGGCCGTCGATGACGCGGGCGGTGGTGACGCCGTTGCGCACGGCGTGCAGGCAGCCCTCCATCTTCGGCACCATGCCGGAGGACAACTCCGGCAGCAGCTTCTCCAGTTGGGAGGCGGTGAGGCGGCTGATCACCTCGTCGCTGTGGGGCCAGTCCTCGTAGAGGCCCTCGACGTCCGTGAGGACCATGAGGGTTTCGGCGTCCAGTGCCGCAGCGAGTGCCGCAGCCGCCGTATCAGCATTGACGTTGTAGACATGTCCGTCGTCCTGACTGCGGGCGATGGAGGAGACGACCGGGATGCGGCCGTCGGCGAGCAGGGCCTCGATCGCGCCCGTGTCGATCGCGGTGATCTCGCCCACCCGCCCGATGTCGACCAACTCGCCGTCGATCTCCGGCTGGTGCTTGGTGGCCGTGATGGTGTGCGCGTCCTCGCCGGTGAGGCCGACGGCGAGTGGCCCGTGCTGGTTGAGCAGCCCGACCAGCTCCCGCTGGACCTGTCCGGCGAGCACCATGCGTACGACGTCCATGGCGTCCTCGGTGGTGACGCGCAGGCCGGCCTTGAACTCGCTGACGATGCCGTGCCGGTCGAGGGCGGCGCTGATCTGCGGGCCGCCGCCGTGCACGACGACGGGCTTGAGGCCGGCGTGGTGCAGGAACACGACATCCTGCGCGAACGCGGCCTTCAGCTCCTCGTCGACCATGGCGTTGCCGCCGAACTTGATGACGACGGTCTTGCCGTTGTGGCGGACCAGCCAGGGCAGCGCCTCGATGAGGATCTGCGCCTTGGGCAGTGCGGTGTGCTTACGAGTAGTGCTCATGACGAGTACGCGCTGTTCTCGTGGACGTAGTCGGCGGTGAGGTCGTTGGTCCAGATGGTCGCGGTCTCGGCGCCGGCGGCGAGGTCGGCGACGATGTGCACCTCGCGGTAGCGCATGTCGACGAGCTCGCGGTCCTCGCCCACCGAACCGTTCTTGCACACCCAGACGCCGTTGATGGCGACGCCCAGCCGGTCGGGTTCGAAGGCGGCGGACGTCGTGCCGATCGCGGAGAGCACGCGGCCCCAGTTGGGGTCCTCGCCGTGGATGGCGCACTTGAGGAGGTTGTTGCGGGCGATGGAGCGGCCCACCTCCACGGCGTCCTCCTCGGTCGCGGCGTTGATCACCTCGACCCTGATGTCCTTGCTGGCGCCCTCGGCGTCGCCGATGAGCTGCCGGCCGAGGTCGGCGCAGACGGTCCGCACGGCGTCGGCGAACTCGTCGTACTCCGGGGCGATCCCGGAGGCGCCCGAGGCGAGCAGCAGCACGGTGTCGTTGGTCGACATGCAACCGTCGGAGTCCACCCGGTCAAAGGTGACCTTGGTGGCGGCGCGCAGCGCCTTGTCCAGCGTCTCGTTGCCGAGGTCGGCGTCGGTGGTGAGGACGACCAGCATGGTGGCGAGACCGGGGGCGAGCATGCCGGCGCCCTTGGCCATGCCGCCGACGGTCCAGCCGTCCCTGGTCACGACGGACGTCTTGTGGACGGTGTCGGTGGTCTTGATGGCGATGGCGGCCTTCTCCCCGCCGTGCTCGGAGAGCTGCGCGGCGGCCGTCTCCACGCCGGGGAGCAGCTTGTCCATGGGCAGCAGCACACCGATGAGGCCGGTGGAGCACACCGCGACCTCGATGGCGCCCCGGCCGAGCACGTCGGCGGCCTTCTCGGCGGTGGCGTGGGTGTCCTGGAAGCCCTTCGGGCCCGTACAGGCGTTGGCGCCGCCGGAGTTGAGGACGACAGCGGACACCTGGCCGCTCTTGAGCACCTGCTCGGACCACAGCACCGGCGCGGCCTTGACGCGGTTGGAGGTGAAGACGCCCGCGGCGGCTCGGCGCGGCCCGGTGTTGACCACGAGGGCCAGGTCCGGGTTGCCGTTCTCCTTGATCCCGGCGGCGATGCCCGCCGCCTGGAATCCCTTGGCTGCCGTGACGCTCACGGTGCGACTCCGATCGTGGAAAGTGCCGTGGTCTCGTCGAGACCCAGGGCGAGGTTCATGCTCTGGACGGCACCGCCCGCGGTGCCCTTGGTCAGGTTGTCGATGGCGCTGATCGCGATGATGCGCCCCGCGGCCTCGTCGTGGGCGACCTGCACCTGAACGGCGTTGGAACCGTGGACGGACGCGGTGGCGGGCCACTGTCCCTCGGGGAGGAGGTGGACGAAGGGCTCGTCGGCGAAGGCCTTCTCGTAGGCGGTCCGCACGGACTCGGCGGTGACCCCGTCCCGCGCCTTGGCGCTGCAGGTGGCGAGGATCCCGCGCGGCATCGGCGCGAGCGTGGGGGTGAAGGAGACGGTGACCCGCTCCCCGGCCGCCGCGCTGAGGTTCTGGATCATCTCGGGGGTGTGCCGGTGACCGCCGCCGACGCCGTACGGCGACATGGAGCCCATGACCTCGCTGCCCAGCAGGTGCGGCTTGGGCGTCTTGCCTGCGCCGGAGGTGCCGGAGGCGGCGACGATCACGGCCTCGTTCTCGGCGAGCCCCGCGGCGTACGCCGGGAACAGCGCGAGGGAGACGGCGGTCGGGAAGCAGCCGGGTACCGCGATGCGCTTGGACCCCTCCAGCGCGGCGCGGCCACCCGGCAGTTCGGGGAGGCCGTAGGGCCAGGTTCCGGCGTGCGGGGAGCCGTAGAACCGCTCCCAGTCGGCCGGGTCCTTCAGCCGGAAGTCGGCGCCCATGTCGACCACGAGCACATCCGGTCCGAGCTGCTCGGCGACGGCGGCGGACTGCCCGTGCGGCAGGGCGAGGAAGACGACGTCGTGCCCGGCGAGGGCCTCTGGGGTGGTCTGCGCCAGCACACGGCCGGCCAGTGGCAGCAGGTGCGGCTGGAGCGCGCCGAGCCGCTGGCCGGCGTTGGAGTTGCCGGTCAGGGCACCGATCTCGACCTCGGGGTGCGCGAGGAGCAGCCGCAGGACCTCTCCGCCCGCGTATCCGCTCGCTCCGGCCACCGCCGCACGTACCGTCATGTCGCCCTCCTCTGGATGGCATGACTATACGTTTCGCTGCACGTTTATGCAATCCATGCAGACGGGCCGCGATCACCGGGGTTGCGACTTTTGGGGGGTAGATGACACCGCGGTGGCGGCCTGAGCTGGGCCCCCGGTCGAGTCCACTCGCACTGCTTGACACCGGAAGGTCGTTCTCTGTTGCCATCCGCGCCTGTTTTCGCGTGGCGGGCGGACCTCAGCTCTTGACGGCCTCTGCGATCCGCAGGGCGGTCTGGGCGGGCGTGAGGTGCGTGGTGTCGACGACCTCGGCCTCCCCGTGCAGCCACGTGCGGGCCGCCTCGGCGTAGGGCTCGAGGTATGCGAGACGGAATGGGGAGGGGCCAAGAAGAGTGTCCCCCTCGATGCGCCCCCGGAGGGTGTCTTGGTCGGCGTGGAGAACGAAGTGCCGTACCGGAATGGCGTATTGGGCGAGTCCCGTGCTGATCTCGCGCCAGTACTCCTCGACCAGGACGGTCATGGGCATCACCAGAGTGCCGCCCGTGTAGTCGAGTACGCGGCGGGCGGTCTCGACTACGAGCTGCCGCCACGGCGGCCAGTGCTGGAAGTTGTCCGTCCTGGGCAGGCCGGGCGTGATGTCCATGAGTGTCTCGCCGACCTTCTCGGCGTCGAACACCCGTGAATCCGGGATCAGCCGCTGCACGAGTGCACTGGTCGTCGTCTTGCCTGCGCCGTGAGTGCCGTTGAGCCATACGATCATGGGACCCAACGCTAGTGCTGTGCTCAGAGATCCGCCGCGTCGATCCAGCAGACCGTCGCCACCCGGTCCGGCCCCGTCTCCACGGCCTCCGCGGCCAGCGGGGTCCGGTCCCGGCGATCGGCGACGTCTCGGGCCAGGAGCGGTCGCGGTCGACGTCCCGGTCGATGCCCTGTCCCCTGCTGTGGCGGCGGCCGCCGTCGGGCAGCGCCTCCCATAGCTGGAAGCAGAGCACCGCCTGCGCATGGTCGGCGAGGGCGCCGATCACCTCGGCCAGGTGTCCGGTCGGCCGGACAGCGTCCAGCGTCCCGCCCGACCGTCTGAGCGAGGCGGACCGCGGCGGCAGGACGGGCTCGCGGGCACCCAGCTCCGTGAGCGCCCAGCGCAGCCCCTCGCCCTCGCTGTCGCCGGATGCCTCCCCGCGCCGCCGGAAAGCGTCGCAGGCCTGCCGCAGCCGGGGCACGGCACGCCGGACACGGACGACCGGACTGCCGCTGTCCAGCAACCGGACGAGGTCGACGCCCTGGTCGACGGTGTCCGCGCAGCTCAGAAGTACTTCGGCGGGTGATCGCGGAGCGGGCTTGACCTGGAGCGCACTCCAGGTTCTACCGTTCTTGTCATGACCGGCGGACAGCCCTTCCCGCAGGACCGGGAGACCTCCCTGACCATCGCCCAGGTCGCCGAGCGCACCGGCCTCTCGCACGACACGCTGCGGTACTACGAAAAAGCCGGCCTGATCGAGCGGGTCGGCCGGACCACCGGCAACCAGCGCCGGTACGACGCGGCAGACCTGGCCTGGCTGGAGTTCCTGCTGCGGCTGCGCGAGACCGGCATGCCGATCGCCGACATGCAGCGCTTCGCACAGCTGCGGTCGAGGGGGGACGAGACGGTCGCCGACCGGCTGGCGGTGCTCCGGGAGCACCGCGCCGAACTGGGCGAGCGGATTCGGGCACTCAGGCGCAGTGCGGCGGCGCTGGACGACAAGATCGATCACTACGAACGGATGCTGGGCCAGGAGCCCGGGCGGCCGGGAACGGAAGACCCGACATGAGCGAGAACACCACCCGTGAAGAGCGTTTCGCCCACGGCCTGGAGGTCCTGAAGAAGGTCGACGGCGAGGCCGGTCAGCGGGTCGTCGACTCGCTCGCCGACATCAGCCCCGAGCTGGGCCACCAGATCGTGGCCTGGGCCTTCGGGGACATCTACGACCGCCCGGGGCTCGCCCCGCGCGACCGGCAGTTGGTCACCCTGGGCATGCTCACCGCGCTCGGCGGCTGCGAGGCCCAGCTGGACGTGCACGTCAACGCGGCACTCAACGTGGGCCTCACGCCCGAGCAGATCGTCGAGGCGCTGCTGCACTCGGCCGTGTACTGCGGCATACCGAAGGCGCTGAACGCGACCTTCGCCGCGAAGAAGGTCTTCGCGGAGCGCGGGCTGCTGCCGCTCGGGCAGCAGCCCGCGGACGAGGACCCGGCCACCTCTGCTTGATCCCGCCCCCGGCAGGTAGTTGCGGTTGCGGTCGTTGAGCCGGCTGGAGTCGTTCACGACCTGCGCGGTGCCGGCCACCGTCCAGGCGGTCAGCGGGGTGTACGACTCGTTGTCGTCTGCGGCGCGGTTGATGTCCTCGAAGAAGACGCCGTACACGGTGTGTCGATCTTGGCGCCCTTGGCGGACGGATCGACGGTGAACGGCAGGATAGAGAGGGGGCATGAGCGCGTCAATGGGGTGTGCGGACGTATCGTCGACGGCATGGAGGCGCTGTTGCCGTACCTGGTGCTGCTGGCCGGTCTGACCGTGGTCATGGGTTTCTTCACCTGGCTGGCACGGCTGATCCGCCGTCGCGGGTCCGCGGGGGCGGGCATGGGCGCGGCACTGGCCGCGTACGAGGAGGCCTTCCGCGCCACCAGTCACGCCTCGCACCACGAGATCCGGGCCCAGGCCGAACGCAAGGCGCCGACCGGATCCCCGGACGGATGGCGCCGCCGGCCGAAGAAGGGATGACGATGGGCGGGTTCTGGCCCGTGGCGGACGTGCTGGAGCATCTGGCCGGACAGTGGCGCGTGGAGCGCACCGTGCGGGATCTGACGAGCGGCGACGAGGGACTGTTCCGGGGGATCACCGTCTTCGGTCCGCTGGAGGGCGGCGGCCTGCTGCACGAGGAGTCCGGCACGTTCACCTGGCAGGGCGTCCCGCGGCCCGCCGAGCGGACGCTGCGGTTCCTGCCGGGGGCGGCGCCCGGCACCGCGGACGTGCGGTTCGCCGACGGTCGGCCCTTCCACGAGCTGGACCTGACGACCGGTCGGTACGTCGCCGAGCACCCCTGCGCCGCGGACCTCTACCGCGCCGAGTTCACCGTCCGGGACGCCGACCACTGGCGGACGGTCTGGCGGGTGGGCGGCCCCGACAAGGACCTCGTGCTCAGCACCGACTACGCGCGCGTGGGCTGAGCCGACACGGCGTCGAAGCGGAGGTTCCAGCGGCCGGCACAGCCGGTCACGGTGGTGGTCGACAGGGGGCGCACGTCGAGGTTCCAGTAGGTCGAGGGGGGCGCCTTCAGGACGTAGACCAGGGCGGCGCGGATCACGGAGGGCTCGGCGACGGCGACGATGCGTCCGCCGTCGTCGGCGGGCCGGGTGTCCAGCCAGCCGCCGACGCGGGAGATGAACTGCAGCAGCGACTCTCCGCCGTGCGGTGTGGAGCGCGGGTCGGCGAGCCAGGCGTCCACCGCCTCCGGCTCCCGGGCCATCGCCTCGCCCAGCGTGAGCCCGCGCCAGCGGCCCATGTCGCAGTCCCGCAGGGCGAGCTGCACCAGCGGGGCGTACCCCAGGGCGTCGCCGGTGGCGCGGCTGCGCGGCGTGGGCGAGCAGTAGCGCAGCTCGGCCGCCGCGAGCGGCAGCAACTCCCTCGCGACGTGCTGCACCGCGTCCCAGCCCGCCTGGTCCAGCGGCCGGTCGTCCTGGAAGCGCTCCGCGAGCAGCGGGGCGCTGCGCACCGCGGCGACGAACGTGACCCGAAGTTGCATGCGGTGATGGTGAGCCGCGCAAGTGGGCAGGTCAAGGGCCGTTACCTGGTAGTTACCGAGGGTATTCGGGACCTTACTCGAAGCTGTGCGCCATCCACTGGTCGGGGCGGTCCAGCGGCCGGAAGCCCAGTTTCTCGTAGACCCCGTGGGCGTCGTGGGTGGCGAGCAGGACGCGGCGCAGCCCGTAGGGCCGCAGGTGCTCGCACACGGCCCCGACCATCGCCGTCCCGACCCCCTTGCCCCGCACCGACGGGTCGACGTACACATCGGCGAGCCAGGCGAACAGCGCCTCGTCGGTCACCACGCGCGCGTACGCCACCTGCTCCCCCGAGGCCGTGTCGTACACCCCGAAGTTCAGCGACGCGGCCATCGCGCGCTCGTGCTTCTCGCGGGGGCGGCCGATCGCCCAGTACGCGTCGGTGGACAGCCAGCGGTGGACGCGGTCGGCGTCGACGCGGTCGGGGTCGGCGGAGAACTCGTAGCCGTCGGGGAGGGCGGGTGTGTCGGTCATGCCGGGAGAGTGGCAGGGCGGCAGTGCCGGTGTCGAACGGATTTGCCTGCGCACGCGACAGTGCCTAGAGGACCTCGTCGCAGGCCCGCCGCAGCCGCCGTACCCCCTCCGCGATCTCCCCGGTCCCCGCGACGGCGGCGAAGCTCAACCGCAGGTGGGCGGCGGGGGGTTCGGCGCTGAAGTACGGGCGGCCGGGAGTGATCGCCACGCCCTCGCGCAGGGCGGCGGAGGTCAGGGCTGACTCTCCCCCGGAGCCGAAAGCCTGGGAGGTGCCCCCAGTGCCGTCGGGGAGGCGGAGCCAGAGGTGGTAGCCGCCGGAGGGGACGTGCGGGAGGGCGAGTTCGGGCAGGTCGCGGCGGAGGGCGGTGGTCATCGCGTCCCGGCGGGCCTTCAACTCGGTGGCGACGGTGCGCAGATGGCGGGGCCAGGCGGGCGAGCCGACCAGTTCCAGGGCCGCTTCCTGCAAGGGGCGGGGGACGAAGAAGGAGTCGACGACCTGGATGGCGCGCAGGCGTTCCAGCACCGGGCCCCGGGCGGCCAGGGCGCTCACCCGGAAGCTGGGCGAGGTCACCTTGGTCAGCGAGCCGACGTGGACGACGACGCCGTCGGGGTCGTCGGCGGCCAGCGGACGCGGCAGCGGGCCCGCGTCCGCATGCACCAGCCGCCGTACGAAGTCGTCCTCGACCACGAAGGCGCCCGCCTCCCGGGCGATGCCCAGCACTTCGGCCCGCCGCTCCGGGGCGAGCACGGCGCCGGTGGGGTTCTGGAACAGGGGCTGGCAGACGAACACCCGGGCGCCGCTCGCCCGGAACGCGTCGGCGAGCAGCGCCGGCTTCACCCCGTCGGGGTCCACCGGCACGGGCACCGGGCGCAGTCCGGCCGCGCGGGCGATGGCCAGCATGCCCGGGTAGGTGGGCGACTCCACCAGCACCGCCGTGCCGGGCGGGGCCAGCGCGCGCAGCGCGGTGGTCAGCGCGGACTGGCCGCCCGCCGCGATCAGCACCTCGGCGGCGGTGACGGCCCCGCCGATGCCGCGCGCGAACCACTCGCGCAGCTCCGGCAGCCCCTCCATCGGCGGCCGCCCCCAGGCACCGGGGCGCCGTCCGGCGCGGGCCAGAGCCGCCGCCATCGCCCGCTCCGGCTGCAACGACGGGTGCAGATAGCCGCCGTTGAACTCCAGTACGCCCGGCGGCGGCGCGGCCAGGGACACCGTGACCCCGGATGCGTCGACGGTCCGCGGGACGAGCTCGGCGGCGCTGTCGGCGCTGAGTGCGACCTCCTGCCAGGAGGTGTCCCCGGTGGCGGCGGGCGCGCGGCGCGGATGCGCGCGGAAGGCACCGGCGCCGGGCCGGGTCACCACCAGTCCCTCGGCGACCAGCTGGGCCAGAGCCCGCGAGACGGTCACCGGGCTCACCCGGAATCGCTCGACGAGGGCCCGGCTCGACGGGAGCTTTCCGCCCGGCGAGTAGCGGTCGAGTTCCTGCCGCAGCCGCTGGGCCAGTACAGCGACACTGCTACGCTCTTGCATGAGAGTACAGAGTAGCGCTACTGCCACGCCTCGGATAGCGGTCACCACCCCCGGGCAACGCACCGGCCCGGGCGGCACCCTCCAGGCCGCCCTCGGCGTCACCGCCTTCTCCCTCACCTTCCCGGCCACCGCCTGGGGCCTGGAGGGCTTCGGACCCTGGTCGCTGGTGGCCGTGCGCAGCGTCCTCGCGGCGCTGATCGCGGTCTGCTGTCTGCTCGCCCTGAGGGTTGCGCCGCCCGACCGGCGGCACTGGCCGGGACTCGCGGTCGTCGCCGCCGGAGTGGTGCTCGGCTTCCCGCTGCTCACCACACTCGCCCTGCAGACCTCGACCACCGCGCACGCGGCCGTCGTCGTCGGCCTGCTGCCGCTCACCACCGCGCTGTTCTCCGCCCTGCGGATGGGCACCCGCCCCTCCCGCACCTTCTGGGTGGCGGCCCTCGCGGGTGCGGCCGCGGTGCTGGCCTTCACCGTGCAGCAGAGCGGCGGTGCTCTGACGGCCGCCGACGGCTACCTGGGCGCGGCGCTGCTGGTGTGCGCGGCCGGCTACACCGAGGGCGGCCGGCTGGCCCGGGTGATGCCGGGCTGGCAGGTGATCGGCTGGGCGCTGGTGCTGTGCCTGCCGCTCACCGTGGCGGCCAGCGCGCTGGCCCTGTCGTACGAACCGGTGCGCCTGACCGCGCACGGCATGGCCGGGTTGCTGTGGGTGGCGGCGGGCTCGCAGTTCCTCGGGCTGGTCGTCTGGTACCGGGGAATGGCGGCCATCGGCATCCCGCGGGCCAGCCAGTTGCAGTTGGCGCAGCCGCTGCTCACACTGGTGTGGTCGGTGCTGCTGCTGGGCGAGCACCTCACGGCGGCCGCTCCGCTGACGGCCGCCGCCGTGCTCGTGTGCATCGCCGTCACCCAACGGTCGCGATCGTGAGGAGGCCCCGCAGATGCGCGCATCCGTGGGCGACCACCTGGTCCAGCACGGCAGGGTGGTAGGCCAACACGACCAGGTCACGGAAGTCGTCGAAGTGATGGGTACGGAGGGCAACCCGCCGTACCGCGTCCGCTTCCCGGACGGCCACGAGGCCGTGATGTCCCCCGGCCCGGACTGCGAGGTGCGGCACCGGGAACAGGAACACCAGGCACAGTAGATCAGCGCGGTGGCTTCGCCGGCTGCCCGTAGTGGTCGGCGACCACCCGCGCCATCGCCCCGATCGGGTCCTTCGCCACGTCCTGGGCGGCGAAGAAGACATGCCCGCGCACCTGTGCGTACTCGGCGGCGAGGGTGAGGTGCCGGGACAGCTCGACCGGGTCCTGCCAGACCGAGGGCTGCCCGGCGGCACCCGCCTTGTACAGCGCCTCACCCACGTAGAGGTGCGTCTTCGTGCCCTTGGCCACGTCCGCCCACCAGTGCACGAGCGTGGCGTAGTCGGCGGCGGCGAAGCCGATGTGCCAGTACAGCTGCGGCACGATGTAGTCGATCCAGTGGTTCCGGACCCACTTGCGGGTGTCCGCGTGCAGATCGTCGTACGTCTGTACGCCCGCCCGGGTGTCCGAGCCCCGCTCGTCGGTCGAGGCGTTGCGCCACACCCCGAACGGACTGATCCCGAACCGGGTCCCGGGCCGCACCTTCTTGACGCGGGCCGCGGTCTCGCGCACCAGCCTGTCGATGTTGTCCCGGCGCCAGGCGGCCCGGCTGTCGAAGTCGCCGCCGTACGCGTCGTAGGCGGCGTCGTCGTCGAAGGTCTGCCCGGCCACCGGGTACGGGTAGAAGTAGTCGTCGAAGTGGACGGCGTCCACGGGGTAGTTCGCGACCGCGTCGAGCATCGCGTCCTCGACGAAGGCGCGGACCTCGGGCAGGCCCGGGTTGTAGTAGAGCTTGCCGCCGTACGGCACCACCCACTCCGGGTGCCTGCGGGCCGGGTGGCTCGCGGCGAGCCTGGCCGGGTCGGTGTGGTTGGCGATCCGGTACGGGTTGAACCAGGCGTGCAGCTCCAGGCCCCGGGCGTGGGCCTCCGCGACGGCGGTGCCCAGCGGGTCCCAGCCGGGGTCCTCGCCCTGGGTGCCGGTGAGGTACTGCGACCACGGCTCGTACGGCGAGGGCCACAGGGCGTCCGCGGTGGGCCGCACCTGGAAGACCACGGTGGTGAGCCGGTCGCGGACCGCCCGGTCGAGGTGGGCGACCAGCTCCGCGCGCTGCTCGGCCGCCGTGAGGCCCGGGCGCGAGGGCCAGTCGCGGTTGCTGACCGTCGCCAGCCACACGCCCCGTATCTCGGTGACCGCGCGACGGCGGCGCGGCGCGGCCGACGCGCCCTGCGTCATCGCCAGCGTCGACAAGGCCGCCAGCGCGAACGCCCGCCGCGACACCCGTCTCATCGGACCCATGGACACCCCGTACGCTCCGGATCCGCTCCGTCACGGATCGTCTCGCGCTCAAGGATGCCCCCACCCGGACGATCGATCATCGATACTTGGGAGTAACGTGCACGATCGGAGCAGGCGCGGAACCCGGAGCACCTGCCTCAGCCGTTGAGCAGCGAAGGGGTCGATGTGACGGACATCTCCGGAGATATTGCGCGGGTCGGAGTGGTGGGCTGCGGCCAGATGGGGGCGGGCATCGCCGAGGTGTGCGCCCGCGCCGGCCTGGACGTGAAGGTCGCCGAGACCACCGGCGAGGCCCTGGAGATCGGCCGCACCCGGCTGTTCAACTCCCTGGCCAAGGCCGCCGAGCGCGGCAAGATCAGCGAGGAGGAGCGGGACGCCACGCAGGCGCGGCTGAGCTTCACCACCGACCTCGGCGAGTTCGCCGACCGGGACCTGGTGATCGAGGCCGTCGTGGAGAACGAGCAGGTGAAGACCGAGATCTTCCAGGTGCTCGACCAGGTGGTGACCCGGCCGGACGCGATCCTCGCCTCCAACACCTCCTCCATCCCGCTGGTGAAGCTCGCGGTCACCACCTCCCGGCCCGACCACGTCGTGGGCATCCACTTCTTCAACCCGGCCCCGGTGCAGCAGCTGGTCGAGCTGATTCCGGCGCTCACCACCTCCGAGGGCACCCTCAGCCGCGTCCAGCTCTTCGCCGAGAAGGTGCTCGGCAAGCACGCCATCCGCGCCCAGGACCGCTCCGGGTTCGTGGTGAACGCGCTGCTGGTGCCCTACCTGCTGTCCGCGATCCGGATGTTCGAGTCGGGCATCGCCAGCCGCGAGGACATCGACAACGGCATGGAGATGGGCTGCGCCCACCCGATGGGCCCGCTGAAGCTGTCGGACCTGATCGGCCTGGACACCATCGTCTCGATCGCCAACTCGATGTACGCCGAGTACAAGGAGCCGCTGTACGCCGCTCCCCCGCTGCTCCAGCGCATGGTCGAGGCGGGACGGCTGGGCCGGAAGACCGGCTCGGGCTTCTACACGTACGGCTGATTACACGCAGCGATGCTCTGAGGGCCCGGCACCGGAATCGGTGCCGGGCCCATCTGTTTCACACACCGTGTGCGCGCCGGGCACGCATATGCCCGTCGCACACGCTCCCCACGCGCCCACCAGGCGAGTTGACTCGCCATGCGCATGCAAGGGATGCGGAAACAACCCCGTTCGACTACGGAAAGGAGTGGACCCGTGCCTGCCGAACCGGAGCATCCCGTGGTCCATGGAGAACTCGCAGAGTTACGTCGCCGCCTCGACGTGGCGTACGCCCGTGTCGAGGGCGGGCTGGCGCTGCTCAGCCATCGCACCGAGGAGACCGCCAAGGAAGTGGACGAGCTGAACACCCGCATGATCTCGCTGGAACACGCCCGCTGGCCGCTGCCCTCGGTCGCCGCGCTCACGGCCCTGGGCGCGCTCGTGGTGACGATCTGGCAGGCGCTGGCCCACTAGGCAGTTTCGTTTGGATCAGTCGGTCGTTGGTCCGGGTGTGCCGTTGACTGATGCGCAGTGGGCGCGGATCGAGCCGTTGCTCCCGGACCG